>NZ_BMPE01000028.1 GCF_014647435.1 Deinococcus radiotolerans
CCCCAACGGAGGAGATAGACGATGCCCGCCAGGGTCTGGCGAGCACACTGGCGCGGACGACCACCACGTGGACGCGGTGGTGGTGAAGGAATGACCGGTTGAATCAGCGCCCACAGGTCATCGGGTACGAGCTGCTCGACCATGATCGGAACATAGTCCGACGTGTTCTGTCCTCAGGCTCTTAGTGGGCAGTGCGCCGACCAGCTCGGCCAGGACCGACGTGGTCTTTCCCACCATGACGAAGACTGTACAGAATGTTTCGAAGTCTGGCTCTACTCCTGGGAGCAGCGCCGCTGCCCTACCGGGTGAACAGCTCGAGTACTGCATCACTGCAGTGAATCGTGGTTCGATGGATCTGATGAATTACGTCATCACCGATAATTTTCCAGCCAACACCACGTACGTACCGAGCAGTGCCAAGCTCACATATGACAGCAGTGCCCTAAGCGTCGCAGTGATTAGCGGCGGAACCGGTGTAAGCGGCACGATCCCGACGCTGGCGATCGACAAGATTGGAAGTCTCTGCTTCAGAGTGACGGTCAACTAGTTCGAGTAGAAATTCGCACCATCCAAGACCGCAGAGCGCCGCCCACTCAACGGGCGGCGCTCTGCGGTCAAAAGGCGAGCGGTTCAGTCCTTGACGAGTTCGATGTCGGCGAGTTCGCTGATGGGCAGGCCCCACTGGTTCATGGCGGCGAAGAAGGGGTCGGGGTTGAGCTGCTCGACGTTCCAGACGCCGGGCTGCATCCACTCGCCCTGGAGCATGAGCATGGCGCCGATCATGGCGGGCACGCCGGTGGTGTAGCTGACGCCCTGCGCCTGCACTTCGCGGTAGCAGTCGGCGTGGTCCTTGACGTTGTACACGAAGTGCACCTTGGGCTGGCCGTCCTTGCCGATGCCCTTGGCCTGCACGCCGATGCAGGTCTGCCCGCTGTACCCGGCCGCGAGGCTTTCGGGAGCAGGCAGTACGGCCTTCAGGAACTCGATCGGGGCGACCTTCATGCCGCGGAAGTCGATGGGTTCGATGCTGGTCATGCCGATGCCCTCGAGGACGTTGAGGTGCTTGATGTACGCCTCGCCGAAGGTCATCCAGAAGCGGGCGCGCTTGATGGTGGGGAAGTGCTTGACGAGGGACTCGAGTTCCTCGTGGTACAGCACGAAGCTCTTGCGGGTGGCGACCTTGGGGTAGTAGATGTCCTGGCTGATTTCCAGGGGCTGGGTCTCGACCCACTGACCGTTGTCCCAGTAGCGGCCGTTGGCGGTGATCTCGCGGATGTTGATTTCCGGGTTGAAGTTCGTGGCAAACGCCTTGCCGTGGTTGCCGTTGTTGCAGTCCACGATGTCCAGGTAGTGAATTTCCTGGAAGTGGTGCTTGGCGTGGTGCGCGGTGAACGCCTGGGTGGCGCCGGGGTCGAAGCCGCAGCCGAGCAGCGCCATCAGGCCCTTTTCCTTGAAGCGGTCCTGGTAGGCCCACTGCCAGGAGTACTCGAACTTGGCGACGTCCTTGGGTTCGTAGTTGGCGGTGTCGAGGTAGTGCACGCCGGTTTCCAGGCAGGCGTCCATGATGGTCAGGTCCTGGTAGGGGAGGGCCACGTTGATGACCATCTTCGGCCCGAAGTCATTGATCAACTTGACCAGTTCGGGGACGTTGTCCGCGTCGACGGTGGCGGTGGTGAACACGGCCTTGCTGTGGGGCATGTGCTCTTTGATCTCGGCGACGATCTTGTCGGCCTTGGCGACGGTGCGGGTGGCGATCAGCACTTCGGTGAAGACGCTGTCGTTCTGGGCGCATTTCTTGGCGACGACGTTGGCGACGCCGCCCGCTCCGATGATGATGACCTTGCTCATGGGGGCCAGTGTACCCTGCCCGCCCGCGGCGCTAGGGTGGGGGGGTGAGTCAGCGTCCCCGCAAGTCCGCCAAGCCTTCTGCCGTCCCGAACCCTCGGGTGGGCCCGCGTGCGCCGGGTCTGGGCGGTACAGGTGAGGTGCGCGAGGTGACGCCGGAGATGCGGGCGCGCAGCGTGCGGACGTTCGTGACGGTGCTGGTGGTGTTCTTCGCGCTGGTGGGCGTGATCGTGGCGACGCTGGCGGTGCAGGGGCGGGGGGTGCGGGATTACGCGGTGCGGGTGGCGCAGGCGGCGCTGGCGGAGCGGCCGTCCCCGAATGTGGGGTTCACGCGGCCGTGCGGGGAGGTCGTGCCGGGCCCACTTCCGGCGCAGGCGCAGGCGTGTGAGGTGCGGGTGGAGGGCGGCGCGGCGCACGTGACCGTGCAGGTTCAGGGCGGGCGGGCGTACGTGATCCAGCGGCCATGAGTGTTGAATCAAGGTCGGGTTTACAGAACGGCGGATTTCCCTCACTGTAATGAGAAGGCTTCCCAATAAGGTTGGGGAGTCCGAGCCCATCCCCCATCATCCCAACCCTGACAGGAGTGCGCCATGCCCGACCAGACCGACAAGGCCTTCGCCCCCACCGAATCCGCCGACATGAAAACCGACGCGCCCCAGGCGCCCGGCGCGCCGCTGACCAACCACTCCGGCAACCTCGCGCCCAGCAACACCAACAGCCTCACCGCCGGCGAGCGCGGCCCCGTCCTGCTTCAGGACTGGCACCTGCTTGAGCGCATGGCGCACTTCAACCGCGAACGCGTCCCCGAACGCGTCGTGCACGCCAAGGGCAGCGGCGCCTTCGGGACCTTCCGCGTCACGCGCGCCATCCCGGAACTCACGGTCGCGAAACTCTTCCAGAAGGAAGGCACCGAGTGCCGCATGCTGGCCCGCTTCAGCACCGTCGCCGGTGAACGCGGCTTCGCCGACACCGTCCGCGACCCGCGCGGCTTCGCGCTGAAGTTCTACACCGAGGACGGCAACTGGGACCTGGTCGGCAACAACACCCCGATCTTCTTCGTGCGCGACCCCATCAAGTTCCAGGACTTCATCCACAGCCAGAAACGCCACCCCGTCACGGGCCGCCGCAGCAACGCCATGCAGTTCGACTTCTGGGGCCTGCGCCCCGAGAGCCTACACCAGGTCATGTACCTGTTCGGCGACCGCGGCATTCCCCGCTCGTTCCGCTTCATGAACGGCTACTCCAGCCACACGTACAGCCTGTGGAACGACAAGGGCGAGCGCTTCTACGTGAAGTGGCACTTCCACAGCCAGCAGGGCGTGCAGAACATCACCGAGGACGTCGCCGCGCAGGTCGCCGCGAAGAACCCCGACTACCACTTCCAGGACCTATTCGACGCCATCGACCGCGGCGAGCACCCCAAGTGGACGGTCAGCATCCAGGTGATGCCCGAGAAGGACGCCGAGACGTACCACATCAACCCCTTCGACCTCACCAAGGTGTGGCCCCACAAGGACTACCCGCTGATGCAGATCGGGGAGTTCGAACTGAACGAGAACCCCCAGAACTACTTCGCGGAGATCGAGCAGGCCGCCTTCGAGCCCAGCAACCTCCCGCGCGGCCTGGGCGCCAGCCCCGACAAGATGCTCCAGGCGCGCCTCATGAGCTACGCCGACGCGCACCGCTACCGCATCGGGATCAACTACGCCGCGCTGCCCGTGAACAAGGCCGCCTGCCCGGTCATGACCTACCACCGCGACGGCCAGACCCGCTTCGACGGGAACTTCGGCGGCACGCCCGTGTACGAACCCAACTCTTACGGCGGTCCCGCCGTCGCGGACGGCACCCCGCAGGAACCCCCCATGCCGCTGGGCAGCCTCGCCGACCGCTACGGCTGGCCCGAGGACGACACCGACTACTACGGCCAGCCGCGCGAACTGTACGCCGTCATGCAGCCCGACGAGCGCAAGCGCCTCGCCATGAACTTCGCCGGCGCGCTGGCCGACGTGCCCGCCTTCATCGCCGACCGCTTCATCGGGCACCTGGACCGAGTCTCCGCTGAACTCGCCGGGAACGTCCGGGACGGCATCGGGCAGAAGAAGGCCGAGGGGCACCCGGAACTGAGCGGCATCCTCACCGAGACGCACACGAACGCCGCCGGGGGCGACCAGACCCCCTCGCGCGAACTGGTCGTCGGCGCGGACGACTGACCCCTACCCCCCAGGCTCCCAGACCCACCCTGACCGGGGTGGGTTTTTTCGCTGACGACCGGGGCGACAGTGTCCCCAGCGGCCGGGCCGTACAGTGGCGGGCATGATCGCCGCCTTCCTGAATCCCGAGGGGACCCTGCTGCACGCGGGGTCCGACGAACTGGACCGCGTCGCGTCGGGCCTGTCGAGCCTGCTGCGCGCCGCGGAACTGATTCCCGTGACGGCGCTGGACGAGGAGGCGCTGCTGAACGTACCTGCCGCGTTCACGTCCTGGCAGGTGCTGCTGCACGGCGCCGTGCTGCTCGACCCGGACGGCGCGGAGGACCCCGCGTGGCGCCGCCTGACCGTAGAGACCCTGGACGCGGCGCAGGGCGCGCTGGAACTAGCCGCGCAGGCCGCCGGGCACGTCAGCGCCCTGGCGCAGCTGGACCTGGACCTGACCCGCACCGAGCGGCACGGGCGGCTGCTGCGCGTGGAACTGCGCCACCCGTACGGCCTGCCCCGCCCGCTCGATCAGGCCGAGCGGGAACTGAAGGACTGGCTGGCCGAGGGTCCGCTGCGGGACACCCTGCGGCTGGAACGCACCCCGGACGCGCTGCGGCTGCTGCCGCGTGACCTGCGACCGGAACTCGCCGTGAACTACCTGCTGTCGCAGCTGGACACCGAGTTCACGCTGGGCGTCAGCGCCCTGCCGGGCGACGCGGCGTTCCTGGCGCTGTGCGACTACGCGATGGTGCCGGGCAGCGCGGACCTCCTCGACCCTGCACCGGCCGAACGGGACGACGAGGAATAAGCAGGAGGGGCGCGGCAGCTGCACAGGCCGCGCCCCCCTGCTATGACCGTCATACGGATTCCGTCTGTTTCGTTGACAACCAGGAAGGACACCGGATCGTCAACTCCACGCCCGGAACCCGTTGCTCTCCTACTCGCTCCGCTCGGGTTGAAAGATTTTGCAAACCTTTCAACCGGAGTCCGTATCAGTCGGTGTCGGGCAGGGCCTCGCGCCATTCCTGCGCCAGGGTCAGCGTGACCTGCGTGCTCAGGTCGGCGCTGCTCTGGCCGACGTGCAGGACGTACTCGCCGGGGTCGGCCACCCACGCCTGCGCGGCCACGTCGAAGTATGCGAGGTCGCGCGGGGTGACGGTCAGCACGGCGTCCCCGGTCTGGCCGGGGGTTAGATGGACCTTCGTGAAGGCGCGCAGTTCCTTCAGGGGGCGGTCCACGCGGCCCTGCGGGGGCTGCACGTACAGCTGCGCGACGGTGCTGCCGGGCCGTGCTCCCGCGTTCGTGACCGGGACCGTCACGGTCGCTGCGTCGTGCGGGAAGGCCGGGGCGTGCAGCTGCGCGGCGCCCAGCGTGAAGGTCGTGAAGCTCAGGCCGAAGCCGAACGGGAACAGCGGCGTGACCCCCGCGCGGTCCACGTGGCGGTACCCGGTGTACAGGCCCTCGCGGTACTCGACGCGCCCATCCTCGCCGGGGTACTGCACGTCCGGCGCGAGCGGTTGGGTGGGATCGTCCGCCAGGGAGTGCGGGAACGTCTGCGGGAGGCGCCCGCCGGGCTCGGCCAGTCCGGTCAGGACGTCCGCGACGGCGTGCCCGACCTCCTGCCCGGCGAACCACGCCTGCATCACGGCGGGTACGCGGCTCAGCCACGGCATCTCGACCGGGCCGCCCGTCTGGAGGACCACCACGACGTTCGGGTTGACGTCCAGCACGGCCTCAATCAGCGCGTCCTGATCGCCGGGCAGCGTGAGGCCCGCGCGGTCCACGCCCTCGGTCTCCCACTCGCCGGTCGTGCCGACGCACAGCACCACCCAGTCCGCCTGCGCGGCCAGGGCTGCGGCGCGGGCCAGCCGGTCCCCGTCCGGACGGGCGCGGAAGCCCACCCGCACCGCGCCAAAGGGCGTGATGCCGATGTCCATGACGTGCGGCGTGTACTCCACCGTCAGCGTGTGCCGCCCGGCGCTCAGGTGGACGGGCGCGCGGCGCTCGCCGGACCCGAACGAGAAGTACAGCTCCCCAAGCTGCCAGTCCTCCCAGTTGTTCACGGTTAGCTGGCCGTCCACGGACAGGCGGCTGAGGCCCGCGCTGCCCAGGCTCACCTCGTACTCGCCGTCCTGCGGGGCGTCCACGGTTAAGGTGAGGGTCGCGTGGAACGCGTCCGGGTTCACGCCGTCCGGGAGGCCGAAGAACATCACCTCCGCCTGCGGGCGCGTGTCCTGCCCGACCACCGGGCCGCCCGCCTGATCGCGGTACTCGATGCGCGTCTCGACCTGCGGCACCGGCAGGTACCGCTCGTTCCCGGTCCCCTCGGCGCTGCCGATCACGGTCACGCGGCCCCCCTCACGCAGCCCCTCGGCGGGGGAGACGCGGCGGTGGGCGTGCATCTGCGCGCTGCCGCCCCCCATCACCTGCGCGGCCTCGGCGTTCGGGCCGATGACCGCCACCCGCGCCTCGGCAGGCAGCGGCAGCGCGCCGCCGCTGTTCTTCAGCAGCACCAGCCCCTCCGCCCCCGCCCGGCGGATCAGCGCGCGCGTCTCCGGGTACTCGGTGTCGCGCTCGTGCTCGTCCGCGACGTCCAGCGGCCCGGTCAGGGTGCCCGCACGCGCGAGCAGGTGCAGCACCGCCCGCGCCCGCTCACGCACACCCGCGCGCACCTCCGGGTCGGCCTGCGCCTGCGCCAGCAGCGGCTGTCTGGCCACCGCCGGGCCCGGCATCTCCAGGTCCAGGCCCGCCAGGACGCCCTCGGCCGCCGAGTGCGTGCCGCCCCAGTCGCTCATGACCAGCCCCGTGAACCCCCACTCGCGCCGCAGCACCTTCTGCAGCAGCCAGGGGTGCTGCGAGCAGTACGGGCCGTTCAGGCGGTTGTACGCCGTCATGATCGCCCACGGCCGGGCTTCCTTCACCACGATCTCGAAGGGCCGCAGGTACAGCTCCCGCAGTGTCCGCTCGTCAATCACGGAATCAATCGTGCCCCGCTGGAATTCCGACTCGTTCCCCGCGAAGTGCTTCGGCGTGGCCCCCACCCCGCCCGCCTGGAGGCCCTGCACGTACGCCGCCGCGAGCCGCCCGGTCAGGATGGGGTCCTCGGCGTAGTTCTCGAAGTTCCGGCCGTTCAGCGCCGAGCGGAACACGTTGATGGTCGGCGCGAGCAGCACGGTCGCGCCCTTGTCCCGCGCCTCGCGCGCCAGGGACAGGCCGACCTCGCGCAGCAGGTCCGGGTTCCACGTCGCGCCCAGCGCGATCCCCACCGGGTACGCCGCCGTGCGCCGACCCCCGATCAGCGGGCCGCCGCCCCGCACGCCCGCCGGGCCGTCACTCACCTTCAGAGGCGGGATGCTCAGGCGCGGCACGGCAGCGGTGCGCCACGCGTCCGCGCCGGACAGCAGGGCCACCTGTTCCTCCAGCGTCAGCTGGTCCAGCAGGGCGTCGGGGTCGGGGTGGGTCGCGGTCTGGGTCATGAGGCACCTCGGGAGAGCGGGGCAGGACGCTGAAACGGTTCAGTGATGTCCGGCAGCGTACACCTGAAACCGCTTTCACGAAAGGCGCCTGTCCGCACCACCCCCGCCCACACGGCAGCAGGCCGGAAGAGGGGCACCCCCTCACGGCCCGCCCGTGCCTGTCCCGGCTTATACGGATTCCGTTTGTTTCGCCCTCAACCCGGAACTTCACCGGGTAGCCAACTCCACGTCCGGAACCCGCTTCTCTCCTGCTCGCTCCGCTCGGGTTGAAAGATTGTGCAAACCTTTCAACCGGAGTCCGTATTACTTCCTGATCGCGTTCTGGATTTCCTTCACGGCGGTGCCCAGGATGCCCGCGGTGTTCACGCCGCTCTTCTGCACGCCCAGCGCCACCGCGCTGCCCCACGGCGCCCACACCTGCCCCATCTCGGGCACGTTCGGCATGGGCGTCCCCGCCGAGATGGCCTTCCCAAAGCCTGTCACGACCGGGTCCGCCTTCAGTTTCGTGCGGGCCGCGAGGCTCACGGGGATGCGCCCGCCCGCCTGATTGAAGCCCGTCTGTGCGGTGCTCGTCACGAGTGTCCGCGCGAACTGCGCCGCGGCGGCCTTGTTCTTCCCGTACGCGTTCAGGACGACGCCCTGCACGCCCACGAACGGCCCCCACTTGCCGCTCGCGCCGGGAGGGGTGGGCAGCGTGGTGATCCCGAAGTCGATCCCGGCCTTGCGGATGTCCCCCATGTCCCAGGGCCCGGTCACGATCATCGCGGCGCGGCCATCCAGGAACGCGCCCTTCGCGGCGTCCGCCGTGACCCCCTCGGGCACGAGGTTGTACTTGAAGCGCAGGTCGTTCATGAGCTGAAGCGCCTTCGCGGCGCCCGCGTTGCCCAGCCCGATGTCCTGCACGTTCAGGGTGCCGCCGTTGTTCTTGAACACGTAGCCGCCGTACGCGCTGAAGAACCCGAAGTTCGCGTACGCGTTGTTCAGGTCCGTCAGGAACCCGAAGCGGCCATTGCCGGTGTTCTTCTGCGCCACGCTGATGAACTCGTTCCAGGTGGTCGGCGCGCTGGGCACCAGCTTCCTGTTGTAGATCAGTGCGACGCTCTCGGCGAACATCGGCAGTCCGAACAGCTTGCCCTTGTACGTCATGGCGTTCAGGGCCGTCTTATCGAGGTCGCTGCGGCTGGTCACGTACTTGTCCATGGGTTCGATCACGCCCGCCGCCGCCAGCTGTCCGAAGCGGTCCTGCGGCAGCGTGACGATCAGGTCCGGGCCCTGGCCCTTGGGGGCCGCCTGGATCAGCTTGTCGGGAATCTCGCCCAGTGGCACGCTGACCACGACGACCCTGTTCCCGCTGGCTTTCGTGTACGTGGCGGCCTGGGCCTGCAGCCACGCGATCTCGTTCGCGTCCGTGAAGTGATTCCAGACGGTCAGGGTGGCGGCGTGAGCGCTGGCCACCAGGGACAGCGAGACGAGGGACAGCGCGGTGCGGGTCAGTCGGTTCATGGTGTTCTCCTTACGTCGCCCCGCATTGGGGGCAGTTGAGATTGGATTCAGTTCAGGCCGTCGATGGCGGGCGTGGCGGTGGCGGTGTCGTCGAACAGCGAGCGGCGCGAGGCGTCATCGTCCGTCCACGAGGAAGTCAGCCAGCGTGGACTCTGGCTCCAGGCGGCGCCCCAGTAGAAGATCCCCTGCCCGCCCGCCGCGCGGATCGTGGCGTTCAGGTCCCGCAGGTACGCCAGCTGCCCCGCCGGGGTCTGCGGGTACGGCACCTGCGCGCCGCTGTACCCGACCTCGTTCGTGTCCCAGTAGTACGCCGTTTCGGCCAGCAGCACGGGCGTCTGCGGGTACTCGGCGCGCAGGGCCCTCACGGTGCCGGACACGTTCTGGAAGTCCCCGTGCCACATCGGGTAGTACGACAGGCCGATCACGTCGAACTGCCCGCCGGCCTTTCGGAACGCGCGGTACCACGCGGTCGTCTCGGCGGCGTTCCCGATCTTGGCGATGTGGATCATCACGGGCGGCGGGGTAGGGCCGCCCGCGTCCCGCACGCCCTGCACCCCGGCGTTCACCAGGGACGCGAAGGCCGTCATGTCGCCTTGCACGATACGGCCCGGTTCCCACAGCATCCCGCCGTTGATCTCGTTGCCGACCTGCACCATGTCCGGCGCGGCCCCGGCGGCGCGCAACTGCGTGATCACGTCCGCGGTGTAGTCGTGCACCGCGGCCCGCAGGTCCGCCGTGTTCAGGGACTTCCAGCGGGCGGGCGTCCACTGGTTGCCGGGGTCCGCCCACCAGTGCGAGTAGTGCAGGTCCAGCAGCACCTTCAGTCCCCGGTCCTTCGCGTCTTTCACGGCGGCCTTCACGTACGGCAGGTCCTGCAGCAGCCCGTAGTTCTTCCCGTCGTCCCCACCCGAGTCGATCATCAGGCGGATGCGGACCCAGTCGAAGTGGTGGTCGGCGGCGATCTGCGCGGCAGGTTTCACGGCGCCGTCCCGGTCGCGGAACTGCACGCCCGCGAGTTCCGCGCCGCGCGCCTCGGACAGGTCGAGGCCGCGCACGTACCCGCGCAGCAGACTGGCAGGCGTGACCGGCGTGGCCGCCTGACCGCACGCGCCCAGCATCAGCGGAAACAGCATGGGAAGGAGGCGGCGCATGTCAGTCGGCCCTCCGGCGCAGCGGGGCAGGGGGGACGGCGGCGTGGGCAGGTGCGTGGATCATCGGGAACCTCCGGTGGGCGTGGGGGTCAGGTGCAGGCTGCCGCAGGCGGGGACCGTGTGGCCCTGCCACGTCAGGGGTGCCTGGGTCCAGTTCTGGACGAGCAGGTGCCCGGCGCGGCGGGTGACGCGTAGCCCGTCGGGCAGGCGGGTGGGGTGTAGACCCGGTGCCTGTAGACCCAGGGCGTGCAGGCGTTCTTCCAGCAGGTCGGTGATCAGGGTGTCGCTGTGCGCGCCGATCACGGTGGCCGTGCCGCTGCGGATCACGGCTGCCTGGCCGTCCAGCGGGCCGCCCTGGTAGGCGTGCAGGACCTGCGCGCCGCGCACCTCGTAGCTTTCCGCCCACAGGCGCGCGTGGTGGCCGCCGCTGAGCGCCTGCGTCAAGCCGTGCGGGAGGCTGTCGTACAGGCCCAGTCGGGCGCCCAGCAGGTCCGAGAGCGGCCCGAACTGCCCGTCCTCGTGCGTGCGGCCGCCCGGCGTGCGGAACGCGGTGCGCGGCCCAAACACCAGTTCGGTGCCCTGCGCGGCGGCGCGAGTCCAGCGGGCGGCCCGCTCGGCGCCCACCAGCGTGATGGCGGGCGCGACCACCAGCGCGTACTCGCTCAGGTCCTGATCGGCGTGGATGACGTCCACGTCCACGCCCAGGGTGCGCAGCGCGCGGTAGTACGCCAGGGTCTGCGCCCAGTAGTTCATGCCGTCCGCGTGCGGCTGGGCGTTGATCAGCCACAGGCTCTCGTAGTCGTGCAGCAGCGCCACCCGCGTCCCGACCGGGCCCAGCGGGTACGCCTGGGGGCGCAGCGCGGCGACCTCGTGGAAGCCCCGGTCGGGGCGGCCGTCGTGGCGCAGCAGGCCCGAGTGCAGGACCTCCTGCGCCATGGTCGCCGCCTGCCAGCGGAAGTACACGCAGGCGTCCGCGCCGTGCGCCCAGGCCTGCTGGGTCCACAAGCGCACCGCGCCATCTGCGGGCAGGGGATTGCTGGCGGTCCAGTTCACGGGGCCGCACTGGTGTTCCATGACCCAGAAGCGCCCGCTGTGCGGCACCGCGCCCCGGTACAGGTCGTGGTTGAAGGCCGTCAGGTCCGGGTGCCCGGTCCGGGCGTACGCGAGGCGGTCCTCCGGAGTCAGCAGCTGCCACTCGCGCGCGGCGTCCAGCGTCCCGGTCGGGTACGAGTCCCAGCTGGCGAAGTCCAACCCGGCGGACACGCGGTAGTGGTCGTACGCGCTGAAGAAGCCCATGTAGTTGTGCGTCACGAAGCGCCCCGGCGAGCACTCCCGCAGGATCGCGATCTGCTCGGCGTGGAACGCGGCCACCTGATCGCTGGAGAAGCGCAGGAAGTCCAGCGCGTGCGACGGATTCACCTCGGCCACCGCGTGGTTCGGCAGGGGCACCTCGCTGAAATCGGTGTACTCCATGCTCCAGAACACGTTGCCCCACGCGTCGTTCAGGTCGTCCACGCGGCCCCGGTAGCGTTCGCGCAGCCAAGCGTGGAACGCCGCGTGCGCGGCCGGACTGAAACTCTGGGCGGTGTCGCCCCAGCCGAACTCGTTGTCGGTCTGCCAGCCGGCCACCGCCGGGTGCGACCCGTACCGTTCGGCGATGGCGCGCGTGATGCGCCGCGAGTGCTCCCGGAACGTCCCCGAGGAGAAGTCGTAGTGGCGGCGCGACCCGAAGGTCTTCACGTGCCCGTCGCGGCCTACGGGCAGCACGTCCGGGTGGTCGCGGATCAGCCACGCGGGCGGCGCGGCGGTGGGCGTGCACAGGATGACCTGCAGGTCCTCACTGGCGATCACGCCCACGGCCTCGTCCAGCCACGCCCAGTTGAACTGCCCCGGGCGGGGCTCGATGCGGCTCCAGGCGAATTCCGCGATGCGGACGTAGCGGAGGCCCAGGTCGCGCTGCTGCCGGGCGTGCATCGCCCAGCGGCTGGGGGAGACGTGCTCAGGGTAGTCGCAGACGCCGAGGGCGAGGTGGGCGGTGGGTTGAGGTTGGGACATGGGACACCTGCGCTCGCCGCGCCATGGCGCGCGAGTGGACGGGAGGACACCGGCGGAAGAGGTGCCGGAAGCGGGGCCTCGAGGCTGAGGCGCTGGGGTGAGGATGTGCCGCGCACTGTACGGAGTGTTCAGGCTCACACTTGTGATCTGTGCACGATCTTGGGAGGAGCGTGGTAGTGAGGTGCCAATTTTTCTTCGCTCAGATAAGCAATGTAAAAGAATCCCGAACTGCCTCTCTAGCCCAGGCCGTCCGGATTCCAGAACGATTCAGAACAGAGGTCTGGCACAAAATGTTAGCCTTAACATATGACCGACCACCCCGAACGCCGCGTGCCCACCCTGATGGACGTCGCCGACCGGGCCGGGGTGTCCGCGCAGACCGTCTCGCGCGTTGTGAACGGCCAGGGCCCCGTCGCCGCCCGCACCCGCGCCCGCGTCATGGACGCCATCGGCGAACTGAACTACGTCCCCAACCGCCTCGCCCGCGGACTGGCCCGGCAGCGCAGCCTCTCCATCGGGTTCGCCACGAACGACATCTCCCTGCACGCCCCCTCGCAACTCGCCTCTGCCATCGAGGGCGCCGCGCGGCAGGCCGGGTACAGCCTGATCGTCACGATCGTCGCCGGGTACGGCCTCGCGCCCGTCACGCACGCCCTGCGCGCCCTGCGCGAACGGCAGGTGGACGGCGCGCTGATCAACGCCTCCCTGTCCCCAGGAGACGCGCACGAGATCACCGCGCGCTTCCCGGACCTCCCCTGCGTGTTCATGGATGTCCCCCCGAGCGCCGGCGTGCCCGGCGCACTGCTCGATCAGGCGCTCGGGGCGCGCCTCGGCGCGAACCACCTGCTGAACCTGGGTCACACCCGCATCGCCTGCATCGACGCGCCCCAGGGCGCCGTGGCGGAACAGGCCCGCCTGCGCGGCTGGGAGGACACCCTCGCCGCGCGCGGCCTGAACCTCGTGGCGCGCGCGGCGGGCGACTGGAGTCCCGCCAGCGGCTACGCCGCCACCCAGACCCTCCTGGCGGGCGGCGTGCCGTTCACGGCACTGCTCGTCGCGAACGACCAGATGGCGGTCGGCGCGCTGCGCGCCCTGTGGGAACGCGGCGTGAACGTCCCGGCGGACGTGTCCGTCGTCGGGTACGACGACACCGCCGAGAGCGCCCTGCTCATCCCGCCCCTGACGACCGTCCGGCAGGACTTCCCGCTGCTGGGCCGCCGCGCCTTCGCGCACCTGCACGCCCTGCTGCGCGGCGAGGCGCACCCCCCGACCCTCAGCACCCCGGAACTCGTCGTGCGGGCCAGCACCGCCCCACCCCCCGGTCCGGAGCGGCAGGACGTGCAGGGCGCGCTGCGGACCCTGATGGCCGCCCTGACCCGGAGCTGAGGGTCAGCGGCGGTTCGTCTTCCCGAACAGGCCGTCCACGGGGGCCGGGGCCACCGCCTGCCCGATCACGTCCAGGATCTCCGCGAGGGTCAGGGTGAACACGCCCGCCTCGCCCCGGTCGGCCGCGTCGCGCCACTGACGGTAGCCGCCCTCGTCGGCGGGCAGGGGAGCGTTCACCTCGATCAGCTCTAGCACGCTGGCGCGCACGGCGTCCGCCGTGACCGGCGCGTGACCCAGTTCCATCTGCACGCCACCCGGCAGGTGCGGATTCCCCAGCCGGAGCCCGTCCAGTGCCACGTGCAGCACCACGCCGCTCGGTTCGTCGTCGCGGCGCAGGATCAGCACCGTGCTCGTGTTCTCGCTAGGGCGGGTGCGGTACGTCCAGCGCTGCCCGGCCTGAAAGTCGATCTGAACATCAGGAGTCGTCATGGGACGCAGCGTACCGGGCGGCGTCCGCAGGTCGCCTCGCCCGAATGGCGCAGCGGCGGCTCTGTCCTCTGGCCTGCACGCCGTTCAGATTCGCGGGCGGCCCTGGCGCGCGGCAGGCATAATCGCGGGCGATGACCATTCTGGTGACGGGGGCGACCGGGTTCCTGGGCGGGGTGACGGCCCGGGAACTTGCGCGGGCCGGGCATGCCGTGACGGGCCTGGGCCGGGACGTACGCAGGAGCGCGGCACTGGAGGCCGACGGCGTGCGGTTCGTGGCGGCCGACCTGCGCGGCGCGGACTGGGACGCCCTGCTGAACGGGGTGGAGGGGGTGGTGCACGCGGCGGCCCGCTCGACCCTGTGGGGGCACGCGGCGGACTTCCACGCGGACAACGTGGCCCCCAGCGCCGCGCTGGCCCGGGCGTGCGCGCGGCGGGGCGTGCGGCTGGTGCATGTCAGCACGCCCAGCGTGTACAACGCGACCGGAGTCACCGAGCAGGTGCGGGAGGACACTCCGGTCGGCCCGCGCTTCGACAGCCTGTACGCCCGCAGCAAATGGCAGGCGGAACAGGCGGTGCGCGCCGCGCTGCCCGACGCGACGATCCTGCGCCCACGCGGCCTCTACGGCGTGGGGGACACGAGCATCGTGCCCCGGCTGGCCGCCGCGCTGCGCGCCGGTCGCCTGCCTCGCCTGACCGACCGGGAGGTGTGGACCGACCTGACCGACGTGCGCAACGTCGCCCACGCGATCACGCTGGCACTGGCCCGCCCCGCGCCCGGCGTGTTCAACATTACCGACGGGCAGGCCATCCCGCTGTGGGCGACGCTGGACCGGCTGGCCGACACGCTGGACGTGCCCAGACCGATCCGGCGCGTGCCCGCGCGACTGCTGGAGGGGATCGCGGCGGCACTGGAATTCGGCGCGCGCCTGCACCCCGACCGGCCCGAGCCGCCCCTGACCGCCAGCGGCGTGCGCCTGCTGACGCGGCCCATGACGCTGGACCTGACCCGCGCCCGTGAGCGGCTGGGCTACGCGCCGGTCGTCACGCCGGAGCGGGGCTTCGCGGACGTGTTCGCGGCCCTACGGGGAGGAGCGGCGTGACCGTCCGGGTCATTCCGCTGCGGGCCGGGTCGTGCCTGAACCTCGCGGCGATCACCGAACGCGGCGCGCCCTGGCGGGTGCAGGCGTACCCGGCGGGCTTCACGCTGATCCTGCACCCCACCCGCGGCCCCGTCCTGTTCGACACCGGCTACGGCGCGGACGTGGTGGCCGCGATGCGCCGCTGGCCGGGCCTGATCTACGGCCTGATCACCCCCGTGCAGCTTGGCCCGCACGACTCCGCGCGCGAGCAGCTGCGCGTGCTGGGCTTCGCCCCGGAGGAGGTGCGGCACGTCATCGTCTCGCACCTGCACGCCGATCACGTGGGCGGCCTGCGGGACTTCCCGCACGCGACCTTCCACCTCGACCGCCGCGCCTGGGAGCCCCTACGCAAGCTGCGGGGTGTGCGGGCGGTGCGCCGCGCGTATCTGCCGGAACTCCTGCCGAACGACTTCGAGGACCGCTGCGCGTGGCTGGACTTCGAGGGTGCCGGGGACGCCCTGCACCCCTTCGCGGAGGTCGCGGACGTCTTCGGGGACGGCCTGCTGCGCGCCGTACCGCTTCCCGGGCACGCGCCCGGCATGGTGGGCCTGCTGGCGCAGGAGGAGGCGGGTCTGACTGTCCTGGCCGCCGACGCCGCCTGGAGTGTCCGCGCGGGCCGTGAGGAGCGCCCCGTTCACCCGCTGGCCCGCGTGGCGTTCCACGACCCCGCGCAGGAGGCCACGAGCGGCGCGGCTCTGCGCTCCTTCCTGCACGCCAATCCCGCTGCGAGGCTGCACGTCAGCCACGACGCGCCCGAGGGCTGGACCGTCCCGTGAACTTGGATGGCCCCGTAAACACCGTCCTGACCCTGCTGGGCGCGCTGGACGACGCTCGTCTGACCTTCCGCTCGCGCGAAGCGCTGGAGCGTCACCAGGACCGCCTCGCGCACGGGCACCTGCGCTGGGTGGCCGCGCACAGCCCCGCCGTCGCCGCCCGCTTCCGCGCCGCCGGGCTCCCGCTGGGCCGCTGGCGCGAGCTGCCCCCCACCGACAAGGCCGCCATGCTCGCCACCTTCGACACGCTGAACACCGTGGGCGTCACGCTGGAGCACGCGCTGGCGGTCGGGCGGCAGGCAGAACGCACCCGCGACTTCACGCCCACCCTCGCCACGCCTGCCGGACCCGTCACCGTCGGCCTGTCCACCGGCACGAGCGGCACCCAGGGCGTCTTTCTGGTCAGCCGCGCCGAGCAGGCCCGCTGGGCCGGGACCGTGCTGCGCCACCTCCTGCCGGGCGGGCTGTGGGGCCTGCTGCGCCCGCAGCGGGTCGCGTTCTTCCTGCGGGCCGACAGCCCCCTGTACCGCAGTGTCCGCCGCAGGCGGCTGGAGTTCCGCTTCTTCGACCTGCTGCGCCCCCTCCCCGACCTGGCCGCCGAGGTACAGGCGTACGCGCCCACCCTGATCGTCGGGCCGCCCGGCGTGCTGCGCGCCCTGCACCGCACCGGCGTGCGCCTGCGCGGCCGCGTGATCAGCGTCGCGGAAGTCCTCGACCCCGACGACGAGGCCGCCCTGCGCGACTGGGGGGACGTCGTGCAGGTCTATCAGGCCACCGAGGGCCTCCTCGCCCTCCCGTGCCCGCACGGCTCGCTGCACCTGAACGAGGCACACGTCCACTTCGACCTCGAACCCCTGGGGGACGGCCTGCACCGCCCCGTCATCACCGACCTGCGCCGCCGCGCGCAGCCATTCATCCGCCACCGCCTCGACGACGCCCTGCGCCTGAACCCCGACCCGTGCCCGTGCGGGCAGGCCGCGCGCCGCGTGCACAGCATCGCGGGCCGCCAGGACGACGCGCTGCACCTCCCCGGCGCGGCAGGGGAGAGCGTCACCGTCTGGCCGGACTTCCTGCGCGGCGCCCTCGCTGCCGTGCCGGGCCTGCGCGAGTACCGCGCCGACCAGACCGGCCCCGCCGCCCTCACGCTGCACCTCGACCCGCACACCCCGGACACCCGGGCCCACGCCCTGAGCGCTGTCCGGGACGCCCTGCACCACAGTCACGCCGACCCAGGGCGCCTCACCCTCGACACCCGGCCCCTCGACCCGCCTCCGCCCGGCACGAAACGCCGCCGCGTCACCCGCAGCTGGAGGCCCACGTGAACCCAACCGACACCGTCCTCGGCGTGCGCCTCCTCGCCACCGCGCAGGCCCTGCCCGCACGCCGCGTCCCCACCGCCGAGGTCGCCCGGCTGTGCCACGTGCCCGAAGCCATCGCCCTGAAACGCAGCGGCGTCCACGAACGCCGCTGGCTCTCCGGCACGGAAACCGCCCTGACCCTCGGCACGCAGGCCGCCCGCGAAGCCCTGAACCGCGCCGAACTGGAGATCGGCGACGTGGACGTCCTCCTCAACGCCAGCGGCAGCCAGCTGCAACCCATCCCCGACGGCGCCGCCCTGTACGCCCGCGAACTCGGCCTGCACGGCGCGGCCACGTACTCGCTGCACGGCACCTGCCTCAGCTTCCTGCTGGCCCTCCAGCACGCCGCCCTCCTCATCCACACCCGGCAGGCGCGGCACATCCTGATCATCAGCAGCGAGGGCGGCAGCGTCGGCCTCAACCCCCACCAGCCCGAGAGCACCCTCCTGATCGGCGACGGCGCCGCCGCCGTCCTCCTCGGCCCCCCCACCCGCCCCGGCCAGGGCCTGCACGCCACCCGCATCGAGACGCACCCCGCCGGCGCCGACCACACCCGCATCAGCGGCGGCGGCACCCTCCGTCACCCCAACCACCCCGGCACCACACCCACCGACTTCACCTTCGACATGCAAGGCCTCCAGGTCCTCAAACTCGCCAGCCGCGTCGTCCCGCCCTTCCTCGAACGCCTCCGCCCCGGCCTCAGTCACGGCCTGCCCGGCATCACCCGCGTCATCCCCCACCAGGCCAGTCAGGCGGGCCTCGACCTGCTGCGCCGCTACAGCTGGCCCGAGGCACAGGTCGAAGTCACGCTGCGCACCCTGGGCAACGTCATCGCCGCCAGCCTTCCCCTCACGCTGCACCAGGCGGTGGAGGCCGGGCGGTTAAAGGAGGGCAATACTGCGCTGCTCGTCGGCACGGGCGCGGGACTCATTGCGGGTGGGGTGATCTGGGAGTTGTAGGTGAGCGCCTCGCGGCGGGCTGCCCCACCCCCCAGCCCCCTACCCCAGAGGGGCAGGGGGAGCATACGTTGGCACTGGGCAAGAGGTGCTACTGGGGCGGCATGTTCGTGGTGTGAGGTGACGTGTCCGGCCTCGACGCCATCCGCTGCGCCCGTCGCAGGCCCGCGCGCTTCGCGCACGACGGCCGGTGGCATCAGCGGTGACTTGTCGGGCGGGACGCTTCGGGCCGCTGATCTACTTTTCGGGCTTCGGCAGAAGCATGTTTTTCAGGCTCCCCTCAAGGAGAGCTGCCGCCGCAGGCGACTGAGGGGTCCCGCTGCGGAGCAGCCTCCCCACGACCTACGGGCCCACAGCCCATTCCTGTACAGCACCTCCGCTCGGTTTCTGTGCGCGGGCTACGCTGGCGCCATGAGTGCGGATGGCCTGCCGGAGAAGTTTGACGTGATCGTGCATCCCGCCGCCGAGTTGCGGGGGGAGTTGCGGGCGCAGCCGAGCAAGAACTACACGACGCGGTACCTGCTGGCGGCGGCGCTGGCGGACGGGGAGTCGCGGGTGGTGGGCGTGGCGACCAGCGAGGACGCCGAGGCGATGCTGCGCTGCCTGGAGGACTGGGGCGCGGGTGTGGAGCTGGTGGGTGGGGACGCCGTGATCCGGGGGTTCGGGGCGAGTCCGCGTGCGGGTGTGACGCTGAATCCGGGGAATGCGGGGGCGGTGGCGCGGTTCCTGATGGGCGTGGCGGCCCTGACGACCGGGACGGCGTTCGTGACCGACTACCCGGACTCGCTCGGGAAGCGGCCGCAGGGGGATCTGCTGGAGGCCCTGTCGCGCCTGGGCGCGCGCGTGCAGAGCCGTGAGGGGATGTTCCCGCTGTCCATCTCGGGGCCGGTGCGGGGCGGGGTGGTGGAGGTCAGTGCGGAGCGTAGCAGTCAGTACGCCAGCGCGCTGATGTTCCTGGGGCCGCTGCTGCCCGGCGGGCTGGACCTGCGCCTGACGGGGGACATCAAGAGTCACGCGCCGCTGCGGCAGACGCTGGACACCCTGGCGGCGTTCGGGGTGCAGGCGTCCGCCAGCGAGGACCTGAGCCGCATCACCATTCCCGGTGGGCAGGCGTTCCGGGCGGGCCGCGTGCTCGTGCCGGGGGATTACCCGGGCAGCGCGGCGATCCTCGCGGCGGCCGCCACCCGGCCCGGCGAGCTGCGCCTGTCGAACCTCCGCGAGCACGACTTGCAGGGCGAACGCGAGGCGCTGAACGTCCTGCGCGAGATGGGAGCCGACCTGACCCGCGAGGGCGACACCGTGGTCGTGCGCGGCGGGCGGCCCCTGCACGCGGTCAAGCGCGACGGGGACGGATTCACGGACGCTGTGCAGGCCCTGACGGCGGCGGCGGCCCTGGCGGACGGCACGACCACCTGGGAGAACGTGTACACGCTGCGCCTGAAGGAATGCGACCGCATCAGCGACACGCGCCGCGAACTTCAGCGCCTCGGCCTGACCGTCACCGAGACGCAGGACAGCCTGACCATCACGGGCACGCCCAGCCTCGCCGGGGGTGTCACGGCCGACGGGCACGGCGACCACCGCATGATCATGCTGCTGACCGTGCTGGGCCTGAGCGCGCAATCTCCCATCCGGATCACGGGCGCGCATCACATCCGCAAGAGCTACCCGATGTTCTTCCGCCACCTCGAATCCCTTGGGGCGAGGTTCGAGTACCCGGAAGCCACGCGCGCCTGACCGCCCCGCGCGCCCCCTTCTTGCACCGCGTTCAGGATGCGCGGGGGAGGGGACGCGGCCTTCCTATGCTGTGGGTCAGTTCCTCACTCTTCCCGTTTCAGGAGGCGCAGCATGATGCAAGGTTCCCCGGACATCGTCGGTGATTCCCCCGCCTGGCTGAGTTTCATCTGGATCGCGTTCACGACCGCGCTGGGCCTGATGCTGCTGGGCATCTACTTCATCCCCGTGGACTGGTGGGTGAAGGGATACCTGTACATGGGCACCCTGTTCCTGACCGCCAGCACCCTGACGCTCTCCAAGAGCCTGCGCGACCGGCACGAGCACGAACGGCTCGTGAACCGCGTCAAGAGTGCCCGCACCGAGCAGGTGCTCAGCAAATTCGACACCTGACGGGCGGACAGCAGCATTCAGAGGTCTTGAATGGGTGTCCCAAGACCTCTGAATCGAGCGGACTCGAAGAGCTGCGCCGCAGAGCGAGCATCTGAGAAGGACAGCGGTTGAAAGTGGAGCCCTGGGGCGTGCTCTTGGCCCCAGGGTGGAACTGGAAACCGCTGTGACTGGACCTCCGGCCCGTGAAGCCGCACTTGAGCGGGCCGGTATGCCGGGCTCATGAGCGGCTGATCTGCTGGGAGCATGCCCTCAACTCGACTGGCCTTCCCGGCGGCGCTGGCTGCCACGACCATCGCCCTGCTGGGGACCAGCTGTGCGCAGAGCAGCACGGGCGCCGCGCAGAGCTTCAAGGTGCCCGCCGGATTTCAGGTGAACCTGTACGCGGACGGGTTCAAGAAGCCGCGCTTCATGGTGGTGGCCAGCAACGGGGACGTCCTGCTCAGCGATACGGGGGCCGGGACCGTGTACGTCCTGCCGGACCGCAACCGCGACGGCAAGGCCGACGGCAAGCAGGTGTTCGCCAGCGGGTTGAACCAGCCACACGGCCTGGCCACCCAGGGCGGGTTCCTGTACGTGGCGAACACGGACGGCGTGGTGCGCTTCCCCTACAAGCCCGGGGAGACGAAGGCCAGCGCCGCACCCACGAAACTGGTGGACCTGCCGGGCGGGGGCGGGCACTCGACCCGCACGGTGGAGTTCGGTCCGGACGGGCGGATGTACGTGTCGGCGGGCAGCACCTGCAACGTCTGCGAGGAGAGCGACCCGAAACGCGCCGCGATCTGGGTGTACGACGCGGACGGGAAGAACGGCAAACCCTACGCGACGGGCCTGCGCAACGCGGTGGGGCTGGAGTGGTTCGGCGGGCAGCTGTACGCCACGAACAACGGCCGTGACCAGCTGGGCGACGACCTGCCGCCCGAGGGGTTCTACAAGGTCAAGTCAGGTGGGTTCTACGGCTGGCCGTACTGCTACACCACCCAGCCCGGACAGGCGCAGGTGTGGGACAAGGACTTTGGGCGCAAGTCGGCCGACACCTGTAAGGCCGCCACGCCCGCATTCGCCCTGACGACCGCGCACTCCGCGCCGCTGGGGCTGGCGTTCTACACTGGGAAGACCTTCCCCGCCGCGTACCGCGGGCAGATGTTCGTGGCGCTGCATGGCAGCTGGAACCGCAGCGAGAAGAGCGGGTACAAGGTGATCACCATTGACCCGCAGACCGGGAAGGTCACGGATTTCCTGACCGGCTTCCTGCGCGGGCAGAACGTGGTGGGCCGCCCGGTGGACCTGGCGGTCGCGGCGGACGGCTCGCTGCTGCTGACCGACGACGGCGAGGGCCGCGTCTGGCGCATCCAGGCCCGCTGAAACCTGTTGGTCGGCGGGGCTGAAGGGAAAACCTCCGCCTCGCCGGTCACAGTGTGGTCATGTTGCAGCTTCTTTAGTGCCGGGCGTCGCAGCGTTATCGGCCCATCCGAGCTCCTTTCCGCTCCGCCAAAATATTTATCGCGACGAGTCGCCTCCGCCTGAAGGACCTGACGCTGCCCACACCGCCGGGGGCCGGACAGCTGTCCAGCTGACACGCCTTTCTGTACTGGACTGCGGATTCAGGAACAGGCGAGGCGCGGTACACTGGAGGGCGTGTTTGTTCATGCCGTGAAGGTCATTCCGTCCCGCCCGCACGGCTGGGCGCCTGAAACGGGCGTCCCGGTGCACGCATGAAACTCAGCCGCCTGCCGCCCGGCTTCGCGCTCGACACGGCCGCCCAGGGTCTCGCGCTGCGTGAGGAGGCCGTCACCGATGTGCGCCGCGAGTGGACGGACGACGGCTGGCACGCCGAGGCGACCGTCACCGACGCGGGCGTGCCCTACCACGCCACCGTGGATCTGCTGCCGCCGCCCGACCCGCAGCTGCGCGGCAGTTCCTGCACCTGCGGGCGCTACCGCTGCCGCCACGTGGCTGCGCTCGTGCTGGCGACCGACCCGCCCGCCGGGCCGCGCCCCGCGCCCCGCGACGCGGCCGAGGGCGGCAAACCTGCCCCCGCCGAGGAACCGCTGGACGCCCGCACGCAGCAGTGGCTGGCGTCGTTCACGGACACCCGCAGCCCTAGCCGAGGCCGTCAGTTTGAACTGCGCTACGTGCTGCGCTTCCTGCCGCCGGGCTCGTCGGCGGGGGGGCGGCGCGTGGCGCTGCAACTCCTGCGCGTGCCCCTGCGCGGCGAGCAGCCGGACGTCAAGGGCGCCGAGCGCTACCCGATGCCCCGCAACCTCAGCAGCGCGCCCGCGTTCGTGCGCCGCGACTCGAACCTGCTGCGCCTGCTGGAGATGGCCACCACCGCCACGCACGAGCCCGGCCGCTGGCAGGAGGAACTGCACGCCCTGACCGATCACCCCGCCGCGGACCTGCTGCTGGAGCACCTGCTGGGCAGCGGCCGCCTGTGCTGGGAGCGGCCCGAGCAGCCCCTCACGCGCGGCCCGGACCTGAGCGGGCAGCTGGCGTGGCTCAGTGACCCGCGCGGCGGGCAGACCCCCGCCGTGCACCTGCCGGACGCGCCGGACGCGCAACTGCTCCCGGTCGCGCCCCCCTGGGCGGTGCGGCCCGGCGCCCTGACCCTGTCGCGCGTGCAGACCGACGCCCCGGCGGAAGTCACCGCCCGCTTCCTGTCCGGTCCGGTCCTGCCGCCCGCGCAGGCCGTGGCGCTGGCCCACGCGATCACCGCGTCGGGCCTGAACCTGCCCATCCCGCAGACCGTGCAGGTCCGCGAGGAACGCCTGCCGTACACCCCGCAGCTGCACCTGCTGGCGCGCGAGGCCACCCACCACGCCTTCAGCGGCGCCCGGCACGCTGTGACGCTACCCCTGGCGGAACTCCGGCACGCCTACGCGGGCCTCACCGTCCCCGACGACCACGCGGGCACCGGCCCCGCCGTGTTCCGGGGCGGCGTGCTGACCCGCGTCACCCGCGACCCGGAAGCGGAACGCGACGCGGCGCACACCGTCGCCCTGAGCGGCTTCATGCTCCTCGACGACGCCTACGGCCATGAGTACACCGTTCCCGGCGGCGAGCACCTCCTGACCCTCGGGGACGACGACGCCTGGATGGATTTCATGCGCGCGGGCCGCGCCGATCTGGAGGCGCAGGGCTTCACCATCCACGTCCACCCGGAGTTCCCGCTGAACTTCGCGGAGATCACCGACTGGTACGGCGAGACCGACGATTCGCACGGCGGCTGGTTCACCCTCGACCTCGGCATCGTCGTGGACGGCCAGCGCCTCAGTCTGATTCCCATCCTGGCCGACCTGATCGCCCGCCAGCCGCAGCTGTTCACGCCCGAAGCCCTGGCGGAACTGAAGGACGACGAGGTGCTGCACGCCTCCCTCGGCGACGGCCGCCGTGTCGCGCTGCCCGCCGGGCGCGTCCGGGCCATCCTGGGCGTCCTCGTGGAACTCAACCTCCGCGACCTGCCCCCCGGGCCGCTGCGCCTCCCGCTCCTCGACGCCGCCCGCGTCGCCCAGCTGGAGGAGGCCGTGCAGGCCCGCTGGCTGGGGGCCGAGCGCCTGCTCGACCTGGGCCGCCGCCTGCGAGACTTCAGGGGCGTGCAGGACATCACCCCCCCGCAGGGCCTGCGCGCCGACCTGCGCCCCTACCAGCGCCAGGGCGTCGCGTGGCTGCAATTCCTGCGCGAGTACGGCATGGGCGGAATCCTCGCCGACGACATGGGCCTGGGCAAGACCGTGCAGACCCTGTCACACCTGCTGCTGGAGAAGGAATCGGGCCGCGCCGACCGCCCCAGTCTGGTGATCGCGCCGACCAGCGTGATCGGCAACTGGCAGGCCGAGGCGGCGAAGTTCACGCCGGACCTGCGGGTGCTGACCCTGCACGGCAAGGACCGCCGCGCGCAGTTCGCGCAGATCCCGGGGCATGACCTGATCCTCACCACGTACCCCCTGCTGCCGCGCGACATCACGGAACTCGGCGCCTTCGAGTACCACCTCGTGATCCTCGACGAGGCGCAGAACATCAAGAACACCCGCACCGCCGCCGCGAAGGCCGCCGGGAGTCTCAGCGCCCGTCACCGCCTCGCCCTGACCGGCACGCCGCTGGAAAACCACCTGGGCGAGCTGTGGTCGCAGTTTAACTTCCTCGCGCCGGGCCTCCTGCACGACGAGAAGACCTTCCGCGAGCTGTACCGCACGCCCATCGAGAAGCGCGGCGAGGCGTCCCGCCGTCAGGCGCTTGCCGCCCGCGTGCGCCCGTTCATCCTGCGGCGCGAGAAGCGTGACGTGGCGCGCGAACTGCCCCCCAAGACCGAGATCCCGGTGCGTGTCACGCTGGACGGCGACCAGCGCGACCTGTACGAGACGGTGCGTGTCACCACCGAGACCCGCGTCCGCGAGGAACTTCGCGCGCGCGGACTGGCCCGCAGCACCATCGCCATCCTCGACGCCCTCCTGAAATTGCGGCAGGCGGTCACCGACCCCCGCCTCGTGAAACTCGACGCGGCGCGCGGCGTGCAGAACAACGCCAAGTTCGACTGGCTCCAGGCGCACCTCCCGCAGATGATCGAGGAAGGCCGCCGCGTCCTGATCTTCAGCGGCTTCGCCACGCTGCTGCGTCACCTTGAGGACTGGCTGCGCGAACAGCGCATCCCGTACTCCATGATCACCGGCAGCACCCAGGACCGCCAGGGCCAGATCGACGCCTTCCAGAACGGCAAGACCCACGTCTTCCTGATCACCCTGAAAGCCGGGGGCGTCGGCCTGAACCTCACGGCGGCTGACACCGTCATCCACTATGACCCCTGGTGGAACCCGGCCGCCGAGGAGCAGGCCACCGACCGCGCCTACCGCATCGGGCAGGACAAACCGGTGTTCGTGTACAAGCTGATCGCCGCCGGCAGCGTCGAGGAACGCATTCTCGACCTGCAGGCCCGCAAGGCGTCCCTGGCGCGCGGCATTCTTGACGGGGGCCTCAGTGACGCCACGCAGCTCACGCCCGCCGACCTCGACCGGCTGTTCGCGCCGCTGGAGGACGAGGACGGCGACCTGCTGGAACGCACCGGGGTCGAGCAGACCCGGTAGTCCAGAGCTGATCCGAGGACGCCCGCAGACCTGTCTCAGGCTGCGGGCGTCCTCGTGCTCAGGGGGTGGCGCCCACAAGAGAACCCCCGCCCGCAGGGGGCAGGGGGTTCGTGAGCCTAACGGATCAGTTGGTGTAGGTGACGTTCTCGTTGACGACGCCGGGGCGGGTGTCGTCGTAGCTGCGGTTGCCGGTCACGGAGTCCGTGCTGGTGCTGCCCTCGCCGTACTTCTCGAGGGTGCGCTCGTCGGCGACCTGCATCTCGCGGACGGTCATGAGGCCCGTACCGGCGGGGATGAGCTTCCCGAGGATGACGTTCTCCTTCAGGCCGATCAGGTCGTCCACCTGGCCCTTCATGCTGGCTTCGGTCAGCACGTGGGTGGTGTGCTGGAAGCTCGCGGCGGACAGCCAGGACTTGGTGGTCAGGCTGCTCTTGGTGATGCCCAGCAGGACGGGCTTCCAGGAGCTGGGGGTCTGGCCATCTTCGAGCAGGTCGTTGGCCTGGTCGACTTCCCAGCGTTCCACGGTCTGCCCTTCGAGCAGTTCGGTGTCGCCGCCGTCGGTGATCTCAACCCAGCGGAGCATCTGGCGCACGATGACTTCGATGTGCTTGTCGTGCACCTTCACGCCCTGGCTGCGGTACACGCGCTGCACTTCTTCCACCAGGTAGCGCTGGGCGGCGTCGGTGTCCTTGTACAGCAGGAGGTCGTGGGGGTTGATGGCGCCGCGCGTGAGGGGCTGACCGGCTTCGACGCGGTCGCCGTCCTTGACGATCATGCGCAGGCCCTTGCTGATCTTCATGGCGGTCTTGCTGCTGTACTGGTCGTCGTCGGCCTCGATGCGCACGAGGTAGCGTTCCTCGTCCTCCTCGATGCGGATGACGCCGTCACGGTCGGCCACGGCCGCCGAGGTCTTGGGCTTGCGGGCCTCGAACAGTTCGATCACGCGGGGCAGACCCATGGTGATGTCCCCGCCGCCGCTGCCGGCGACCCCACCGGTGTGGAAGGTGCGCATGGTGAGCTGCGTGCCGGGCTCGCCGATGGATTCGGCGGCGACCACGCCGACCGCTTCGCCCATGCTGACGGGCTTGGCCTGCGAGAGGTCGTAGCCGTAGCACTTCTGGCACACGCCGCTCTTGACGCGGCAGTTCAGGGGCGTGCGGATGAACACGCTCTGGAGGGCCTTGGCGTTCTTGGTGATCGCCTTGACGTCTTCCAGGCTGAGCATCTCGCCCGCTTCAATCGTGCGCCCGTCGACCTCGACCGCGTCGGACAGGGTGCGGCCATAGATGCTGGTCTCGATCTCGCTGCTCTTGCGGGTGCGCCACTCGCCGGTGCGCTCGTCGGTGGCGCCCAGGGGCATGACGGTGTAGTCGGTGGTGCCGCAGTCCACGTCGCGCACGACGACTTCGTGGGCCACGTCGACCAGTTTGCGGGTCAGGTAGCCGGAGTCGGCGGTACGGAGCGCGGTGTCCGCGCCACCCTTACGGGCGCCGTGGGTGGAGATGAAGTACTCCAGCACCGACAGACCCTCACGGAAGCTGGCGCGGATCGGCACTTCGATGGTGCTGCCGTCGGGGCGGGCCATCAGGCCGCGCATCCCGGCGAGCTGCGTGATCTGCTGCGCGTTACCACGGGCGCCGGACAGGCTCATGATCCACAGGGGGTTGAAGGGGTAGTTCTTGCCGAAGTTGTCGAACATGGCGTTCTTAACTTCGTCCTTCGTGTCGTTCCAGAGCTGCACGACCTGCTTGTAACGCTCTTCTTCGGTCATGAAGCCGAACTCGAAGTTCTGCTCGATCTCGGCGACCTTGGCATCCGCTTCGGCCAGGATCTCGGTCTTGGCGGGCGGGATGACGATGTCGTCAATGCCGATGGTGATGCCGGAGGTCGTGGAGAGCTTGAAGCCCGCGTCCTTCAGGCCGTCGAGCAGACCGGCGGTCGCCTCGATGCCGAGGTGCTTGAAGCACGCCATGACCATGTCCTTGAGGTGATCCTTCTCGTAGGCGGTCTCGAGGTTCACGAGGGTGTCCACGAGGTGCGCCTGCGCGCCCAGGGCTTCCTGCACGATCCGGCGGAACATCACGCGGCCCGCGCTGGTGTCGTACGTGACGCCGTTCAGACGGATGCGGACGTAATCCTGGTGGTCGATCTCGCCGCGTTCAACGGCCATGATCGCCTCGTCCGGGCTGGAGAAGACGTACTTCAGGCGGCCGGGGCTGGTCTCCTGACCGTCCACGACGATGGGGCTGTTCAGCGCGACCTTCCCGCCGTTCAGGGCGGCCAGGGCGGCCTGCGCGTCAGCGAATTCGCTGCCCGCGCCGAGGTTGTCCTTGCGCAGCAGGGTGAGCGTGAAGATCCCCAGGATGATGTCGCGGCTGGGCTTAACGTTCGGCTCGCCGTTCGCGGGGGACAGCAGGTTGTGCGCGCTGAGCATCTGAATGCGCGCTTCGGCCTGCGCCTGGGCGCTCAGGGGGACGTGAATGGCCATCTGGTCGCCGTCGAAGTCGGCGTTGAAGGCTTCACAGACCAGCGGGTGCAGCTGGATGGACTGACCTTCCACCAGAACCGGCTCGAAGGCCTGGATGCCCAGTCGGTGCAGGGTGGGCGCGCGGTTGAGCAGCACGACCTTGTCCTCAATGACCTCTTCCAGGGCGTCCCAGACGCTGTCGCGGGTGTCGCGGTAGCGTTCGAGCATCTTGCGGGCCTGCTTGATGTTCGTGACTTCGCCCTTTTCCTCCAGCACCTTGAACAGGAAGGGCTTGAAGAGTTCCAGCGCCATGCGCTTGGGCACCCCGCACTGGTGGAGTTTCAGCTGCGGGCCGACCACGATCACGCTGCGGCCGGAGTAGTCCACGCGCTTACCCAACAGGTTCTGACGGAAGCGGCCCTGTTTCCCGCCGAGCAGGTCGGTCAGGGAACGCAGGCTGCGGTCGCTGCCGGGGTTCGTGACGGGGCTGCCGCGGCGGCCGTTGTCGATCAGGGCGTCCACCGCTTCCTGAAGCATGCGCTTCTCGTTGCGGATGATCATGTCCGGCGCGCCCTGGCTCATGAGCTTCTTCAGGCGGTTGTTGCGGTTGATCAGGCGGCGGTACAGGTCGTTCAGATCCGAGGTCGCGAAGCGGCCGCCGTCCACCTGCACCATCGGACGCAGGTCCGGAGGCATGACGGGCACGGTGTTCAGGATCATCCAGCTGGGGTGGTTGCCGCTGCGCTTGAACGCGCGGGTCACTTCCAGGCGCTTGCGGGCCTTGGCGCGCTTGTGGCGGCTGGAGTCCTTCATCATCTCGTTCAGCTCGACTTCCAGCTGATCGAGGTCGAGGTCGTCGAGGAGTTCCTTGACGGCCTCGGCGCCCATCTTCGCGTCGAAGTCGTAGGACTCGATGACGCGCACCTGCTTGCGCACCAGGTCAATCTCGATGCGGCCGCTGATCTCGCTGCGCAGGTCGCCGCCGTCGGCGAGTTCATCACCAGGCTCGACGCGGTCGCCGTTCACGACGAGGGGCTCGTCGCTGTACGCGTAGACCTTCGCCTTGCTGACGATGATGCTGGCGGGATTGTGCAGGGTGATGGTGCCGTCGGCTTCCGCGACGATCTCCTCTTCCTTGTCGATCGCGCCTACGACCTTCTGGCCCCGCTTGACCTCGCTGCCGTCACCGATCAGGACGTGCATGGTGGGGTTGATGGGGTACTCGGCGCGGCGCGTCCAGTGCGCCGTGACCTGCACGTCGCCCTTCTTCTTGGGGAAGGTGACGCCCGACAGGCGGCTGTCGCGGCTGACACGCAGGCGGGTGCCGCTTGCGGCGTCAGCCAGGGCAGCGCCGGCCTCGATGATCTCGCCGTGCACGACCTGCACGTTCATGCCGTGCGGGATGTACACGCGACTCAACACCTCACCGCTGGGTGTGCCTTCCTCGTCCACGCCCTCGCGCAGCTCGACCATGACGCTGTCCTCGCCCATCTCGTGCAGGACGACGGTGCCGTCCACGGGCGCGGTGATCGTGACGTCGCTTTCCAGCTCGGCGAGGATCTCACCGGCGCGGAAGGTGTCCTGCTCCACCAGGGCCTCGGCGGGCACGGGCAGGGTCGCCTCGACTTCCTCGCTGTACGCGATGATCGCGCGGCGCGGGAAGCGGTACTGGGCCAGGCCGTCCATCTTGCTGACGACGTTGCCGCCCAGGATCTGGCCGCGCGTGACGTACTCGCCGTCGCGGATCTCCGCGTCGGTGCCGTTCGGGATGGAGTACGTTTCCTGACGGCCGAAGCGCAGTTCACGGTACTCGTCGTCGCTCAGCAGCTCGCCGCGCTTGAGGGGACGGCCGTCCTTCTGGGCGTTGCGGGGGTCGGTGACCAGGAAGGAGCTGAAGTACAGCACCTTCTCCAGCTGACCGGCGCTCAGGTCGAGCAGCGTGCCGATCTTGCTGGGCGTGTCCTTCACGTACCAGATGTGCGCGGCGGGCGTCGCCAGGTCGATGTGACCCATGCGGTAGCGGCGGACCTTGCTGCTGGTGACTTCCACGCCGCAGCGCTCGCAGACCTTGCCCTCGTAACGCTGACGCTTGTACTTCCCGCAGGCGCACTCGTAGTCCTTCTGCGGCCCGAAGATGCGCTCGTCGAACAGACCTTCGCGCTCGGGTTTCAGGGTGCGGTAGTTGATGGTTTCGGGCTTTTCAACCTCGCCGAACGACCACTCGCGGATCTTCTCCGGGCTGGCGATGGCGATACGAACTTTGTTGAAATCTTTCATTGAGACTCCTGGGTTGGGAGGCTTGAACCGGGGGGCCAGGGGTCAGAGGTTCTGGGCACGGGACCTGGACGCTGTGACCCCTGGACGGCGCGCTAACGCGCGCCTTAGCGCTTGGGCATCATGCCTTCGAAGATGTCGACGGCCTTGTCGCCGTTGTCGAGCACTTCGACGTCCAGGCCCAGCGAGTGGAGTTCCTTGACGAGCACCTTGAACGACTCGGGAATGGTGCTGCCCGAGACTTCCTCGCCCTTGACGATGCTCTGGTACGCGGCGTCGCGGCCATCGATGTCGTCGGACTTGATCGTGAGCATTTCCTGGAGGGTGTGCGCGGCGCCGTACGCTTCAAGCGCCCACACTTCCATCTCCCCGAAGCGCTGACCGCCGAACTGGGCTTTACCGCCCAGGGGCTGCTGGGTGATGAGGCTGTAAGGGCCGGTGGAACGGGCGTGCAGCTTGTCTTCCACCATGTGGTACAGCTTCATGACGTACATGGTGCCGACCACGACGGGGCCACTGATGGGTTCGCCGGTGCGGCCGTCGTACAGGACGCTCTTGCCGGTGCGGCTGAGTTCCATCTGGGACTTCTCGTAGTCGCCGCTGGTGTCGCTGATCACGCCGAGTTTCGCGGCGCGGTCAAGCACCTGCTGCTCGCGCTTGTCGAGTTCGAAGCCGTCGTCCTTGTTGCGCTGGATGCGTTCGGCGGCGGCCACTTCGAGCATTTCCTTGATGGTCGCTTCGGTGACGGAGTCGAAGACCGGGGTCTCGAACTTCTGCCCCGTGAGGCGGGCCACTTCACCCAGGTGGGTTTCCAGGATCTGCCCGAGGTTCATGCGCGAGGGCACGCCCAGCGGGTTGAACACGAGGTCGACGGGGGTGCCGTCTTCCAGGTAGGGCATGTCCTCGGGGGCCATGATCTTGGAGACCACGCCCTTGTTCCCGTGGCGGTTGGCGACCTTGTCGCCCACCTGCAGCTGGCGTTTCTGGGCCACGTACACGCGGACCATCTCGCGCACGCCGGGCTTGAGGTCCACGCCCTCGTCGCCGCGGCGGAAGCGCACGGTCTTCACGACGATGCCGCCCTGACCGGACTGCACGCGCAGACTGGTGTCCTTCACTTCGCGGGCCTTCTCGCCGAAGATGCTGCGCAGCAGGCGCTCTTCGGGGGTGGGTTCACTTTCACCCTTGAAGCTGGTCTTGCCGACCAGGATGTCGCCAGGTTTGACTTCGGCGCCCACGCGGACGATGCCGTCCTCGTCGAGGTCGCGCAGCGCGGCTTCGCTGAGGCCAGGGATGTCGCGGGTGATCTTCTCGGGCCCGAGCTTGGTGTCACGCGCCTCGATCTCGTCCTTCTCGATGTGCACGCTGGTGTAGAAGTCCTTACGGACCAGACCCTCGCTGATGCAGATCGCGTCTTCGAAGTTGAAGCCGTCAAACGGCATGATCGCAATCGTGATGTTCTGACCCAGCGCGAGGCGGCCGAGGTCGCTGGCGGGACCGTCGGCGATGACCTGACCGGCGGTGACGGTGTCACCGATATCCACGATGGGGTGCTGGTCGAGGTTGGTGCCCTGGTTGCTGCGGGTGAAACGCACGAGTTCGAAGGTGCGGACGTTGCCGGCGCTGTAGCCAATGGCGGGCGCGTCCTCGGTCAGGGTGACCTGGATGTTGCGGGCGTCCACGTACGTCACGCGGCCGGTCACGTCACTCACGACGCTGGTGCCGCTGTCGGTCACCACGCGGCGCTCGACGCCGGTACCCACGGCGGGGCTGTCGGCACGCACGAGCGGCACGGCCTGCGACTGCATGTTGGAACCCATGAGCGCGCGGTTGGCGTCGTCGTGCTCCAGGAAGGGAATCAGGGACGTGTTGATGGACACGATCTGCTTCGGGGACACGTCCATGTAGTCCACTTCTTCCGGGGTGTACCACAGGGGGTCGCCCTTGCGGCGGGCCAGGACGCGCTCGTCACTGAAGGTGCCGTCGTCGTTCAGCGGGCTGTTCGCCTGCGCCACGGTGTAGCGGTCCTCAATGTCGGCCGTCATGTAGATCACGTCGTCGCTGACGCGGCCATTCTCGACCTTGCGGTAGGGGGCCTCGATGAAGCCCAGGTCGTTCACCTTCGCGTAGCTGGCCAGCGAGGAGATCAGGCCGATGTTCGCACCTTCGGGCGTCTCGATCGGGCAGATGCGGCCGTAGTGAGTCCGGTGCACGTCGCGCACGTCGAAGCCGGCGCGTTCGCGGGTCAGACCGCCCGGCCCCAGCGCGGAGATACGGCGCTTGTGGCGCAGGTCCGACAGGGGGTTGGTCTGGTCCTTGAACTGGCTGAGCTGGCTGCGGCCGAAGAATTCGCGCATGGCCGCCACGATGGGGCGGTTGTTCACGAGTTTCGTGGGGGTCGCGGCGTCGGGGTTGCCCAGCAGCATGCGCTCGCGCACGCCGCGCGCCATGCGGCCCATGCCCACGCGCAGCTGGTCGGCGAGCAGTTCGCCCACGGTGCGCACGCGGCGGTTGCCGAGGTGGTCGATGTCATCTTCTGTGACCGGCACGTCGTGCAGGCCGTCGGCGCCCTGCATGCCGACCGTCTCGCGGCCGTACTGGAGCGCCATCAGGTAGCGGATGGTGTCGACCAGGCCGGCGTCCGTGAACTTGCCGTCCTCGAAGTTCAGCAGGGTGCGTTCCTGACGCTGCACGCCCAGCTTGGTGTTCATCTTGAAGCGGCCGGGTTCACCCAGGTCGTAGCGGCGCGGGTCAGCCAGCAGGCCGTACAGGTACTGGATGGCCTTGTCGCGCTTGGGCGGATCGCCGGGGCGCAGGACCGTGAACAGGCGCAGCAGGGCCTCGTCGGCGCCCATGCCCGCGCTCTTGTCCTCGGGGAGTTCCATGTCCGGCTCGAACTCCGTGAACAGCGCCTTGAGGCTGGTGTCGTCGTACCCCAGCACGCGCAGCAGCAGCGACACGGGGAACTTGCGCTTATTCACCTTCATTTCCAGGATGCCGCCCGCGAACTCCAGTTCGATCCAGGGGCCACGCTTGGGCATGGGGATGATCGCGCCGGTATACATCTTCTTGATGCCCTTGTAGGAGCTCGTGAAGTACACGCCGGGGCTGCGGTGAATCTGGGAGATGATCACGCGGTCCGCGCCGTTGATGACGAACGAGCCGTCCTCGGTCATCAGGGGCAGGTCGCCCAGGAACACCTGGTCTTCCTTGATCAGGCCGCTGTCCTTGTGGATCAGCTGCAGCTTGGCGTACATGGGCGCCTGGTAGGTGACGTCCTTCTCGCGGCACTCCTCGGGGGTGTACGGCGGCTCGCCCAGACGGTACTCGAGGAAGTCCAGCACCAGACCGGTGCTGCGGCCCTTCTCGGTCTCGTCGATGGGGAAGACTTCCTTGAACGCACTCTGCAACCCGACGTTCTCGCGCTGGTCGGGCGCCCGGTCGGCCTGCAGGAACGCCTGGAAGGAGTTCACCTGAATTTCGGTCAGGTTGGGAAGCGGAATCACGTCCGCAATGTCACCGAATCGCTCGATGCGGGGTCCTTTACCGGTCAAACTCATGTCCACCTCGCACGCCCTCTTCTGAACTCACGCGCGTTTCCGGGGTGGAGAAACAAGCGCGCGGGAAGCGCGGCCCCTTGCCTGGGCGCGTTCCCTGAAAATTAAGTTAGTTTTGCAGACCCGTTCGCCGCAAAGAACTCCTGGCCCGACCCATCATGGTCAGCACAGAACAGTATACGCCCGCCCGGCATGACCGGTCAACGGGCGTCCTGGCCTGCAACACTTCAGGGGGCCGGGCGCGGGTGATGACGCGAAGTATGCCGCACCGCCCACCCCGGAATCAATCCACCCACGCCCTGAGGGTCACTTCACGAACTCAGCGCGATTCCCGCGCCGCACCCCGTAGCATGGACAGGTGGACGCCCTTTCCCCCTACCTGCCGCTGATCTCCACCATCCTGCGGGGCCTGGCCCTGATCGGCCTGATTCACGCGGTCGTCACGCGGCAACAGGTGTACTGGATCGTCATGCTGCTGTTCGGCGCCGTGTTCGGCGGACTGTTCGGCCTGGCCTTCGCTGCCGTGTACACCTTCATGGTGCTGATCCCAGCCGCGCGCGGCGGCAGCCGCGTGGCCGGGCAGGCCGTGGCGCGCGGCGTCGAGGCCCTCAAACCCCTGGACACCCGCATCCGCGAGGCGCATGAGCGCCTGACCGAGAGCGACACCCTCCAGCACCGCGCCGACCTGGCCGCCCTCCAGGCCCGCGCTGGCCGCCCGGACGAGGCGCAGGCCACCCTCGCGCCCCTCCTGAGCGGCATCTACGCCGACGATCCGGTCGTGCTGCTCACCAGCGCCGAACTGGACCTGGCCCGCAACGACTTCAGCACAGCCGAAAGCAAACTGAACCGCGTGGACCTGCGCACCAGCGCCGCCACCCGCACCCGCACCCTGACCCTCCTCGCGCAGGCCCAGGACGCCCAGGGCAAAGCCGACGCCGACCAGACCTACCGCGACGCCATCACGGGCGCCACCACCGAGGAACCCCGCGCCCGCTACGCCGCGTACCTGATCCGCCAGGGCCGAACAGAGGACGCCCGCACCCTGCTCGACCAGATGGCCAAAACCGAGTCGCGCGCCACGAACCTCTACAAACGCCAGGAACGCGAGTGGTTCCAGATGGCCGCCGGGCTGCGTAAAGAGCTGAAGTGATCGCCGCGCCGGTCTACCTGTACGACCAGCCCGGTCCGCAGCGACCCGCCCAGATCCGGCGGGTGGAGGGCCCCCAGACGGTCTGGACGCTGCCCATTCCTGCCGAACTGACCCGGCAGTCCGCGCAACTGGGCCTGGGGCAGCTGTGGATGACCCTGTGCCCCACGGGCGGTGGCACCACCGCGTCCGCCTGCGAGACGTGGCAGATCAACCTGCGGACCGGAGAGCGGCTGAACAACTGGCCGGGCGAACTGTGGACCGCCCAGGCCGCCGCGGTGGTGCTGGTCACCGACCGCTCCCGGTCATTCGATGCCCTGGACGTCTTCACCTTCCAGGCGACCGTTGTGCAGGCCACCGGGGTGCGCGGCGTGACCGGCCAACTCAGCGCCCGCCCGGACTGCGGCAGTTTCGATGTGCTCGGCCTACGCTGGATGGGGGAGACACTGCGACTGAGCGTCCGCGACCGCTGCGGCCTGTGGACGAAAGGGTTCGGAGGGGCGTCCTGACGGCATCTGATCAGGGCGTGACCGTGGTGACCGAGCTGAGTGGAGCCCGCGTGCCCGTCGGTGTGACCGGGACAGGGGAGTGGATGTACCTCGCGCGGGAGGGCGAGTGGTCATCACTGACCGCAGCGGCCCCGATCTTTCTGGTGACGGTCTTGCAGGAAGGGACGGCGTTTCACGCGGATCTGTGCGCGAGGTTGATTGCCGCAGGGCTCGATCCGTCGCTGGCGCACCGCTTCCCAACGCACCTGAGTGTCCGGCTCGGCCTGACTTTCCCCTCGGATTTCTGGCAGCAGGGTGCGGTGGACTGGATTGAGCGTGAGGGGGGAGCAGGCGCGTTTCAGCCTGAGCTGAATGTTCTGGTGATGCACGGCCGCACGCAGCGGATTCGGCATGGGGCGCGGCGGATGCTGCGGCAGAGTCAACGGGAGGAGCGGACTTAAGCCATCCTTATTACCCGGGCACTATTGCTCCTGCTAATTCACCCGGGTAATATTTGGGCATGGACACGGAAGCGACCTTCACCACCTTCGACGGATCCACCCGCCGCCTGACTGCCCCTCTTGCGGAGACGCTCGCGCAGTTGCACGGCCAGCCTCATCCTGGCCAACTGACCTTCGACGACCGGACCGGGCGCAGCGTGGACTTCGACCTGAGCGGTTCTCTGGAGGACGTGCTGGCCCGTCATGTGCCGACGGAACCCCGTAGTGGGCCGGGCCGTCCGAAGCTGGGCGTCGTGTCGCGCGAGGTCTCGCTGCTGCCCCGCCACTGGGAGTGGCTGGAACGCCAGCGGGGCGGGGCGTCCGCGGCGCTGCGCCGCCTGATTGACGAGGCCCGCAAGGCCGACCCGGACGGCGAGCGCCGCGCGCAGGCCCAAGCGGCAGCCGACCGGTTCCTGGGGGCGATGGGCGGTGACCTGCCGGGGTTCGAGGCGGCCACCCGCGCCCTGTACGCCGGGCAGCGCGCCGCGTTCGAGGCGGCGCTGGCCGCGTGGCCCCCGGACGTCCGTACGCACGCCCTATACCTCGCGGCGCCCGCGCTGGAGGAAGCGTGAAGCACACGCCGCGCCCGGGCATCTACCGCGTGCAGCACCTCACCTCGGGCCGCAGCCTGCTGGGCAGCAGCGTGGACGCCCCCGCGTACCTGAACCGGGTCCGCTTCGAGTTACAGCTGGGTTCGCACCGGCACCCGGGACTTCAGCGAGACTGGGTTCAGGACGGCCCGGACGCGTTCACGTTCGAGGTGCTGGATGAACTGAAGCCGGACGCGGCGGGCCGCGTGTCGCCGGACGACCTGAAGGAGTTGCTCTCGTTATGGCAGGAGAAGCTGAACGTGTCCCCCCAGCCGTCGTACTGAACGCCAGGACGCCCGCCTCGGAACTGGCAGTTCTGGCCCGCCACCCGGAGGCCGGGGTACGGGCTCAGGTCGCGCGGCACCCGAACACGCCCGCAGCCGTGCTGGGCGCCCTAACCCCCGAGTTCCCGGTTGAGGTGCTGACGAATCCGGCCCTGCCTCTGCTGCGGCTGGCCGATCCGCACCTGCTGCGCGGCTGGCCGGACGGTGCTTTTCACGCGCTGCTGCGCCTGCCGGACCTCCCCATGTGGGTGAGGACGCACCTGATCCGGCACGGGCGCACGGAACTGCTCATCCCGCTGGCGCAGCACACCACGCTGACCGGGGCGGAGGTACAGGCGCTGGCGGGGCACGCCGCGTGGCTGGTGCGCGCCCGGATCGCCGCCCGGCCGGACCTCGCCCCGGAACTGCTCGGCGTGCTGGCGGCCGATCCGGACTACGGCGTGCGGCTGGCCGTGGCGTCCCGCCCGGCGCTGCCAGAGGACGTGGCGCGGACGCTGCGCGAGGACACTTCCCGGTTCGTGCGGCAGGTGGTCGGGCAGGCACCGAAGCACCGCTCAGCTGACCGGCCGGGTTAGGCCTACACTGGAGGGGAAGGGAGCCCACGGTTCTCGTTCATTCTGCCGGGAACCACGTTCACTGTCTCTCTTCCGGAGGCACGCATGACTGGGAAGACCGCTGCTCAACTGGTTCAGGACGCCAAGCAACGCGTGGAGAACCTCACCGTGGATCAGGTGGCCCGCGAGGTGCAGGCCGGGGACGCCCTGCTCGTCGACATCCGGGAGCCCGGTGAGGCCCAGGAGGACGGCGTGATTCCCGGTGCGGTTGCCGCCCCGCGCGGCATGCTGGAATTCTGGGCGGACCCCAGCAGCCCCTACCACCGCCAGGAGTTCAGCCCGGACCGGCGCATCATCCTGCACTGCGCGTCCGGGGGCCGCTCGGCACTGGCGGCCGACACCCTCCAGCAGATGGGGTACGGCCGGGTCGCGCATCTGGACGGGGGGATCCGCGCGTGGGCGCAGGCGGGTCAGGCTGTCGAGCGCCCTGGCACGTAAGCCAAAGCGGCATGGAAAAACCCCCACCGCGTGGGTGGGGGTTGCACGCCCGGTTGGGGGGACTTACTTGAGTTCGACGCGGGCGCCAGCAGCTTCCAGCTGGGCCTTGATCTTCTCGGCTTCGTCCTTGCTGATGCCTTCTTTCAGCGCGCCGCCCTTCTCGCTCATGTCCTTGGCTTCTTTCAGGCCCAGGCCGGTGATGGCGCGGATTTCCTTAATGACGTTGATCTTGCTCGCGCCGGCATCCACCAGGATGACGTCGAACTCGGTCTTCTCTTCAACGGCGGCGGCGGGGCCAGCGGCGGGGCCGGCGGCGACGGCGGCGGTGACGCCCCAGGTTTCCTTCAGACCGTCGATGAGGTCCGCGAGTTCCATGATGGTGAGGGTGCCGAGCTGGTCGATCAGAGCCTGTTTGTCGTAAGCCATGTTGTATTCCTCCGGAATTGAAGTGGGTGGTGCGTGCCTGGGCTCAGCCCGGGCAGAAAGCCGGGTTTAGGCCTGGCCTTCGAGTTTTTCTTTGTACGCTTCGAGGATGCCCACGAAGTTGCTGAGGTGGGCGCTGAGCACGCCGACCAGTTCGCCCTGCAGGCTCTGCTTGCTGCCGAGGCTGGCGAGACGTTCCACAACTTTCACGTCCACGCGGTTGCCTTCGACGAAGCCGGCCTTCACGGCGGGGATGCCCTTGTCGTTGCCCTTGGCCGCGTCGCTGAGAGCCTTGGCAACCCCAGCGGGGTCGTCCTGAGCCACGACGATGGCGCTGGGGCCCTTGAGGGCGTCCGCGAAGTCGCGGCCGCCGTCCTGGAGGGCCAGGTTGATCAGGGTGTTCTTGGCAACGATGAGCTGCCCGCCCTTCTCGCGGATGTCTTTGCGCAGTTTGCCCAGCTGGCCGGCGGTCAGGCCTTGGTAGTCAACGACGTAGAACGTCTCGACGCCCGTGAGGCTGCCTTTCAGGCTGCTGAGGGTCTGCTGGTTCTTTTCGTTCGCCACGCAGTACCTCCTTGGTGGGAACGAGGTCCAGGTGCACGGTCGCGCCCTGGCAACTCGGCGGGCTGTTTAAACCTGGCAAGGGTCCCCGCTGTCTTTGGTGCCTGAGAAGAAACGGATTGGAAAGGTGCGAGGGTGCACCGGGGTGCCGAAGGTGGGGTGGGGAAGAGGGAACCCTCCTCCCCGGGGGGCGTTCAGCCCTGGCCGCCGCCGCTGAGGGTCAGCTGGATGCTGGGGCCCATGGTGGTGGTCAGGTACGCGCTGCGCAGGAACACGCCCTTGGCGCTGCCGGGCTTGGCGGCTTCGAGGGCGCTGATCAGCGCGCCGTAGTTGGCGCTGAGGTTGCCGGGTTCGAAGCTGGCCTTGCCGATGGGGGCGTGCACGACGCCGGTCTTATCGTTGCGGAACTCGATGCGGCCGGCCTTGAGGCCCTTGACCATGCCTGCAACGTCGGGGCCGACGGTGCCGCTCTTGGGGTTGGGCAGCAGGCCGCGGGGCCCGAGCAGACGCGCGAGCTTCTGGCCGACCTGGGCCATCATGTCGGGGGTGGCGACAACCGCGTCGAACTCCATGAACCCACCGGCGATGCGCTCGATCAGCTCGTCGCTGCCGACCACGTCGGCGCCAGCGGCCTCGGCGGCCTGCACGTTGTCACCCTTGGTGATCACGGCGACGCGCACGGTGCGACCGGTGCCGTGGGGCAGCGCGACGGTGCCACGCACGTTCTGGTCGCTCTTGCGGGGGTCGATGCCGAGACGGAAGTGCACTTCGACGGTCTCGTCGAACTTCGCCGTGGCGATGTCCTTGACCAGCGCGGCGGCTTCGTCGATGGTGTACTGCTTGCTGCGGTCCACCTTGGTGGTGAGCGCCTTGTAACGCTTGCCGTGCTTAGGCATTGGGGGCCCCCTCGATGGTCACGCCCATGGAGCGGGCGGTGCCGGCGACGGTGTTCGCGGCGGCTTCGATGCTGCCGGCGTTCAGGTCGGGCATCTTGGTCTTGGCGATTTCCAGCACCTGCTCCCAGTTGAGCTTGCCGACCTTGGCCTTGTTGGGGGTCGCGCTGCCCTTGGCGAGGCCGGCGGCCTTGCGGATCAGGTAGCTCATGGGAGGGGTTTTGGTGATGAAGGTGAAGGAGCGGTCGGCGTAGATGGTGATCTCGACGGGGATGATCGCGTCACCCTTGTCGGCCGTCTGCGCGTTGAACGCCTTCGTGAACTCCATGATGTTCGCGCCGTACTGACCGAGCGCGGGACCCACGGGGGGGGCCGGGGTGGCCTTGCCCGCCGGGAGCTGCAGTTTGACAAGCCCTGCGACTTTCTTCATGTGGTGCCTCCTTAGCTCCCCCGGATCGGTCCGTGTACGGCCGGAGCGGGGTGCTGGCGCTAAGTTCTGCGTCGTTCACGGGTGCCGGAGGCTGGCCGTGAACGCACAGCAACTTTTTCAGTGTACTGCCTGCGCCGCTGTTTTGCCAGTGGGCGCGGGCAGTGGGTCGGGGTCTTACTTGGCAACCTGGCTGAAGTCGAGTTCCACCGGGGTTTCACGGCCGAAGATGCTGACGAGCACCTTGACCTTCGCCTGGGGAATATTGACCTCGCTGATGACGCCGCTGAAGTCCGCGAACGGTCCGCCCGTGACGCGCACCATGTCCCCGGCCTTGAAGTCCACCTTGACTTTGGGAGCTTCTTCCTGCACGGGCTGGGTGGCGACGCCGACACTGGCGAGGAGGCGCTGGACTTCCTCGTGCGACAGCGGGACGGGGCGGGTGGCGGTGCCGACGAAGCCGGTCACGCCGTTGGTGCCGCGCACGACTTCCCAGGACTCGCCCAGTTCGCCGGGCGCGTCGTCATCCTCGACGTCCATCTGCACGAAGACGTAGCCGGGGAACAGCTTGCGCGTGACCTCGACCTTCTTGCCGCCTTCTTGCAGTTCGACGGCCTTCTCTTCCGGCTGGATCACTTGGAAGATCTTGGTGCCGCGCATGCCGAGTTTGGTGGCGCGTTCCATCAGGTGCTGCTGCACGCGGTCTTCCTGACCGACGTACGTGTGAACGGCGTACCATTCGATGCTCATGACAGCACCACCTTGATCAGGTTGCTGAAGACCAGGTCGAGCACGTACACGATCAGCGTGAGGGCCACGACGAAGATCAGCACGGCCTGCGTGCCTTCCAGCACCTGCTGGCGGGTCGGCCACGACACGCGCGAGAGTTCAGCGCGGGACTCGCGGAAGTACTGAATCAAGTTCATGCATTCACCTGCGACAGAGAAGAGGAGTGGAACGATCCGGCCGCGCGGCCCCCGGAAACCCGGTGGGCCGCTGCGGGATCAGACCTTCTTCTCTTTGAAGACCACGTGCTTCTTGGCGACGGGGTCGTACTTGCGCAGTTCCATCTTCGCCTGGGTGTTGCGGCGGTTCTTGGTGGTCGTGTAGTAGAAGCCGGTGCCGGCGCTGCTTTCCATTTTCACGATGATGCGGGGGCCGTCTTTCGCCATGAGATGCTCCTTCGCAGAGGTGCCGCGCGGCCACGGTGGGACTGGCGGCGATTCTGCTCCCAGCCACCCCGGGCCGTCCCGGGGAGATCCTTGCCCGCGCGGTGGCGGGGTCGGACACGCTGGTAAAAGCCCGCCTTCTGGCGGGCAACATTCGAATTATAGGGAGTCGGAGGGCAGGTGTCCACTGTGACCCGGCCGGCAATCGGGAAAATGCCGATCACGGGCGCCTTTTCCGCTTCAGGTGCCGGTCAGGGCGGCGCCGATCCAGCAGTGTCCGGGTAGGTTGAAGCGTGGAATGCCCCTGCCATGAAGAAGAGGGGAGACCCGCAGGCCTCCCCTCTCGCGTCAGCAGGTTTCGATTACTCGATGACCTTGGCGACGACGCCGGCGCCGACAGTGCGGCCACCTTCGCGGATGGCGAAGCGCAGGCCCT
>NZ_BMPE01000029.1 GCF_014647435.1 Deinococcus radiotolerans
TACCTCTGCAATTTGCCGCCGGAGACGTCATTTGACCATTTGGTTCGGGTGACCAAACAACGGTGTGCGTGTGAGCTGGGCCACCGGGAGCTCAAGCAGGAAGTGGGGCTGGATCATGTTGAGGGGCGGACTTGGCAGGGCCTGCACCACCATGCGGTGCTGTGTCTTGTGGCTTTGCTGTTCTTGCAATGGCTGCGACTGGCCCAATTGGACGGCTTTTTTGGTGACTCTGTGCCAGCCATCAGAAGGGAGATCGCCGGGGAGACTCCCCGGCGATTCCAACGTCCGCGTTTGTATTGCTCGTGCTGCACGGCCTTATTCAGTGGACCCTGAATTTCCCCGAAGTACAGCTAGCATGGCCTGGGTGACGCGGCGTTGAGGGCCACGGTTGACGTGGAATGAGAAATCCGGAGTGTCTCTCGGACACTGGCCGGACTGAAGACCCGCCGTTCCCAGGGAAGGGCTGCGGCCTTCCAGCTGTGGTTCAGGCGTGCTGCCGTGCGTCTGGTGGGACGGGAATGACGGGCCCCTCCGTTTTTTAGGGAAAGACATCCGGCTTGAGCGACCAGAGGCACCCGCGGCACGCCCCGGGGCCGTAAACCTATCCAGCGTATCGCCTGCAGACCCTGTCGGTGGAACTTGGTGCAGCTTGACCTTGAGCTCTGGAGTGGGGCGATACCGGCGCTACGCCCTGGGGTTCCCGCCTGGCCCTCGGGTCCGGAGGGTCAGGGGAGCCAGTGGCCGCAGCGTCTCAACGTGGCCGCGGTGCGGGGGAGCGTATCGTCAAGGGGCGCGGCCACCTGCTCCGCCTGGTCGCTGGTGATGTCGTCGAGTTGCCCGCCGAGGGCGGCGCTGATGGCCGCGTCGAGGTCCAGGCCGATGTCCAGGTTGCTGAGGATCTCGGTCAGGAGCGCGGTGCCGATCGGCTGATGGGCGCGCAGGCCGCCAGGCTGGCCGGGTCGCCCGATGACGCGGTAGATGGGGTCGAGCGCTGCGGCGTGTGCGGGGAAGCGCCGGGTGAGGAAGTCGGGCTCGTGCGTGGGCGCCGGGACGGGCAGGAGCGTGAAGCGGCGGCGCAGGGCGGCACTCAGGCGGTGCAGGCGGTCCTGATCAGCGTCGTTCATGGTGCCGATCAGGATGAAGTCGGCCGGGAGGTGGAGATCCGCGGGCGCGCCGTCCGCCTGGGACACGAGGGGCAGGTGGGCGCGGTACGCGGGGTCGAGCAGCGTGAGCAGCTGGCCGAACGCCTCGTCCTGTGGGGCGCGGTTGAATTCATCAATGATCAGCGCGTGGGGGCGTCCCGTGTCGGCCAGTGACTGGCGGTGCCGCTCAGCCGCGCGGGTGACCACGCCGGGCGTGAAGGCGTAGCGCAGGGTGTCGCCTGGCTGAACGCGCAGGCCACCCAGGACGTCACTGGCGGTCCAGCGGGCGTCCGCGGTGGTGAGGGTGTAGTTGCCCGGGCCGCAGAGGGCCTCGGCGAGGCTGGTGGCGAGGAGGGTCTTGCCGACGCCCGGGGGGCCGGTCAGCAGCAGGGGCCGGGCGCGTTCCAGGGTGCGCCGGGCGACCATCAGGACGTCGGGGTCCACGGCGACCTGCTCGGGGAGGGCCAGCCAGGGGTCCGGCTGCGCCGGGCGCTGCGGCGGGGCGCTGACGGCGGCCTCCGGCGCGGGTGGGTCCACCGCTGCCGTGGGGTCTGCGTGGGTCTGGGCCGCTGGTTCAGCAGCGGGCGGGGCGGGCTGGACGGGCGGGGCTGCCGGTGATGGGGGCGGCGTGGGCCCAGCCACCTGGGTGGACGCAGTGGGCCTGGCTGGGGGGGGCGGCTGCGTGATGCGCCGCAGGTCGTGGCTGCTGGCGGCGCTGGGCGCCGTGGGCGGGTGGCCGTCGAGGACGCCATACGGGCCGGGGGACGGCACGCTCAGGGCGTACTGCACGGCGCCCTGAAGGTCGGAGGCGGCCAGGGTCGGGGCGGGCGGGAGGCCTTCGGCGTAGGCGGCGCGCCGGGTGACCGTGATGTGTTCCGCGCCGGTGACCTCCAGCTCATGGACGGTCACGGTGCGGACCCGCTGCAGGCGGTGGTCCCGCAGGCGCGTGACGACCTCCGCGGTGATGGCGCGGACGGTTTCGCCCCCGGGAATGACCCGGTACGCGCGGATGTCCGTGAACTGCGGCGCGAATGCCAGGCGGAGTTCCTGCCGGCAGGCGGTGACGATGGGACGCGGGACGGCCGTGTAGAGGGGGAGGGGATCGCCGCTGAGGTCACTCAGCAGGCTGATCTGCCGGAGCTTCACGTCCCCGCGGGGCGCTTCGGCGGTCAGGTCGCAGGCGAGGAGGTTGAGTTGCGCGGCGCGCCGCGCGGCGTCGTGCGTGGCGGCGTCCGGCCACGCGAAGTCCGGCTGGACCGTGAGGGTGCGGTCCGCACGGCCGGGTGTGGGCAGGGGGATGGGCGCGGCGTGGAGGTTCCCGTGGGCGTCGCAGGTCCAGTCGCCCGGGCCGCCCTGAGCGGCGCGTTCAAGGTCGCGCCGGGTGGCCTCCGGGAGGTGATCGAGGGTGTCGGCGGGAATGCGGAACTGCGCGAACACATGGGTCAGGGTCATGGGGTTCCTTGGAGGTGCTGCAGCAGGGCGGCGGTGAACTCGGCGCGGGGCGTCAGTGGGTGGGCGTTGAGGCGCAGGAGGTGGGCGCGGCCGCCGGGGAGGGCGGTGCGCTGGTATGACGTGCCGCCTGGGTCCGGCCAGGCGACGATGCCGAGTGGGGCGTGCGTGGCGCCCATGTACGTGAGGAGTTGCGTGTTGAGTTCACGTTGCTGCGGCGTGCCGAGGCGGGACAGGTCGCGGTACTTGACGTCGAGGACCGCGGCGCGCCTGCCGGTTTCGATCAGCAGGTCCGGCGTGAACTGCTGGTGCGCGGCTCCGACGCCGCGGAAGCCGAGCTTGGGGTTGAGGGTCACCTGGACGTCAGGGCCGCGGAACACGCCGGTCCAGCGGCCCTGACTGTCGGGCGTGAAGGTGCCGTGGACGGCGCCGGTGGCGCGCAGGACCTGCACCTGCACCCACCGTTCGTAGAGGTCCGGCATCACGGCCGCGCCGGAGGGCCGTCCGGTGGCGCGCAGGACCGTCGTGTGGAGTCGCTGTGTGGCCGCCGCTGCGGCCGTGGACACGCCGTCGCGGCTGGCGCGGGCGGGACCGTCCGGCAGGGTCGCCAGGGCGCGCTGGGCGGCCGCCATGACCGGGGCGTGCCCGGCCTGCTGCGCCGCGCGGTGCAGGGTGGTCCACAGGGCCCGCAGGGCGGCGGCGCCGGGCGGCGGTTCGCCGGCGGTCAGGTCACGGGCGACGTGATCGCCGGGGGAGCCGCGCGCCCAGAGGTCGAACGTCGCGGGCCAGTCGACGCGGTCCGGGACGGCGCCGCCGCGCACGACGCGGGCGCGGGACGGTCCGGCAGTCCGGGGTTGCCGTGACCAGCGGCGCGTGAGCTGGGCGGCGTCCTGCGCGGCGCGCTCGAGGTCCGCGCGGCCGGGCAGGACGTGCAGGCCGTCGGTGGACACGTGGAGCGCCTGCGGGAACGTGAGGGTGTGATCCAGGTCGCGCAGGTCGTCGGCTATGCACGCCAGGGCCGCGAAGGCCCGGCCCGGGTCCGGGTGGAGTTTGCGGGGGTACGCGAACGTGACCGTGGTCTGCCCGGCGGCGTCCGTGAACGCCAGCCGGCCCACCCAGTCGTGCAGGTGCACGGCGAGGTGGCCGCCGACGCTGTCCACGATGTGCGGCGTGTGGTTGACGTTCGCGCTGTAGGGCACCCGGACGCCGTTGACGCGCAGCTCCGGGCCGGCGGGCACGTGGATGATGGTGCCTTCCGGCACGACGTGATCCGCAGGATCCGGAGCGTGCAGGGCAGCGGCGGTCATGAGCGGAGCCTACGGGTGGGGCGCGTCAGATGATGACGCGCTTGACAGGCGCGCCCCGGGCCCGGTACCGTTCGACTTCCCGCTTCATCACGGTCTCCCCCGCCCCGTCCCGAGTGCCCTCGTCCGACCCGGAGGTCTCTACCTGTGTCCCCTGAACGCATGACGATCACCCGCGCCCTGAGCGAACTCAAGCTCCTCGAGAAACGCGCCAATAAACTCATGGACGAGACGACCTTCGTGACGTTCACCGTGGGTGGCGCCCCGCCCCGTGAGGCCCGCAGCGCGGCTGAATTCAGCGACCGGGTGCTGGCCCGGCGGCAGAGTATCGCGGACCTGCTGCGCCGCCGCTCCGCGATCAAGGCGGCGGTCGTGGCCAGCAACGCCCACACCACCGTGGACGTCGCCGGGCAGGGGTACACGGTCGCGGCGGCCATCGAACGCAAGGCCAGCGTCGCCTTCGATCAGCGCCTGATCGCGCGGCTGCGCAGTGACCTCGCAGGCGCCCAGCGGCAGGTCGAGGTCACGAACGAACGTGCCGAGGACCGCCTCGACCAGCAGGCGCAGGCGCTACTGGGAAAGGAAGGCTCACGCGGCGCGGAGTACGAGGCGCTGCACCGCTCGTTCATGGACCGCAACGCCGTGCGGCTGCTTGATCCGCTGGACGCCCAGGCGGACATCGACCGGCTGTCGGATCAGGTGGACGCGTTCCTGGCGGAGGTCGATCAGGCGCTGAGTGTCAGCAACGCCGTGACGGTGATCGAGGTGCCCTGAGGCGCGCGGGGCTGGCCGTTCGAACGCGCGCGCCGTGACCGCCCCGGCCACAGGGTCATGTGGCCAGATTCTGACTTCCGCGCTGGATGTCGCCTGCGCGGCCCCCCGCATAACTCACCTGCGGGGGCGCCGCTGAAGACTCAAGTCTGACGTTTCAGGTCGCAGGATTCACGTTCCTCAAGCCTCTTTCCCTGAACGCTCAACGTTCACCGCTCAAGGCTCGATCAAATCCTGGACGCAGGGCACTTCCGGACCCGGTCACTCCGGCGCGCGGCCCCCAGGCTGAACGGTCAGCCCAGCAACGCACCTCCCCCACCGTGATGGCTGGGGGAGGTGTCTGCTGTGGGTTACTTGCTGCGGCGGGTGTTGTACGACTGGCTGCGGGCGCGTTTCTGGGCGAGCTGGGTGTTCTGCGCGAAGTCCTCATCGAGGGCGGTCAGGGCACTGATCTCGCCCTGAAGGCCGTGGAGGCCGAGGGTCTGCAGGCGGTGGGCCTCGCGGCTGAGGCGTTCGCGGGACATGATGGGCGAGCCGGCAACGGCGTCCGCGACGGCCTCCTCCCGGACGCGGGCGGCGCGCAGGCGTTCGGTCAGGAGGCGCACGCCGGGGTCCTCGGCGGGGGCGGGTGCACCGGCGGGCTGCACGGGCAGGTTCAGCTGGGCGCGCTGGACGTGCCGCTGCCCGGCCCGGTCGGTCCAGGCGAGCCGGATGCGGGTGACGCCCAGGTCGCCCACCTCGCGCTGCGCGGGGACGTGCACGGTGAAGATCAGGTCCGTGGGGCGGCCCTGGATCAGGTTGGGCAGTTTCGCGCGGCCAGTGTCGGTGCGGGGCAGGTCGTTCAGGAGTTCGTGGCGGCGGCTGCCGAGGGCCGGGTTGGGTTCGATGCCCAGCGAGACGGTGTGCCCACTGGTGCGGCTCAGGCCTTGGAGTTCCTGCTCGAAGTAGCGGGGCAGGTCGGCGGGGTTCTCGATGTGCTCGAAGTTGCCGTCCCCGGCGTCGGCGAGGGCCTGCATGAGGTGATCGTCGTAGTGTTCGCCGAGGCCGATGGTGCTGGTGCTGACGCCCAGCGCCGTGAGGCCGCGGACGTGGTTGGCGATGACGGCCGGGTCGGTCTCGCCGTGGTTCGCGCCGCCGTCGCTCAGGAGCAGCACGCGGTTGAGGGCGGCTGGGTCGAGGTGCTGGGCGCAGAGGGTGGCCCCTTCGAGCCAGCCGGCGTGCAGGGCGGTGGACCCGCCGCAGGTGATGGTGTCCACGAGGGCGCACAGCGCCTCAGGATTCGTGACGGCCTGCGGGGGGATCACGGTGGTGACGCGGTCGTCGAAGGTCACGAGGCTGACGTGGTCGTGGGGGCGCAGCTGGCGGATGGCGGAATGCGCGGCGAGGCGGGCCATGTGGAGGGGCTGGCCGCTCATGCTGCCGCTGCGGTCGAGGACCAGGGCGAGGTTGAGGCGGGGGGGCGCCTGGGTGTGGGCGGCCTGGGTGGGGGGCGTGATGCGGGCGTGGATGACGAGTTCGGTGTCCTGTCCGGCGGTGAGGGTGGGGATCAGCGGGCGCAGTTCGGTGTGCATGGGGAGCCTCCTGTGGGGCGTGCGGGGCGGCGGTGGGTGGACACCTCACTGTACATCAACAATTTTAATTGTCAACAATTGGGAGTGTTGATGTCGCGTGATGCTCTGTCCAGACCCCCAGCATCAGGGCACTCCGGGACATCCGCAGGCTGACACGGCGCCACGACACCCGCTGACGCAACCTCCACAGGCTACGCAGGGTCCCCGGGGGCCCACCAACCCAACGCGTCCCTCGTCATCCACGACGCGGATCGCCCGGGTCACCTGTCGGCGACCGAACGCACCTCTCGTGGGCCTGAGTTCACCCACACGCAAGGCGGCGTGCCTTGTCGGCCACCGGGCCTACCGCCTGGGCGCGTCTTCCAGCACCTCGCGCAGTCGCCGCAGCAGGTCGTCCCAGCGCGCCTCCCCGCGTGGCACGCGGAACTCACTGGACACCTGCACCTCCAGCCCCGGCTCCAGCGTCACGCGCCGCCACACCTCCCCCGCCGGCGCGGGGTCCTGCGGGCGCCTCGCCTGGCGGACCGGACCCGGAGCGGGCGCAGCGGCCGCCACCTCCGCTTTCCCCGTTCGGCGCAGCCCGTCCAGGTACGCCAGAGCTGGACTGCGCTGCGGCGCGCTCACCCGCATGTTCCCCATCAGGAGCGGCCCGGGCCCCGCGGCGAGCGATGCGGGCATCGGCGCCGGCGGCACCAGGGGCTCTTCCCCGGTGACGCCCATGCGAGCCAGGTCCGCGAGGTCCTGCTCGCTGCGGCCGGTCAACGCGCCGGCCAGCGCCTTGCCGCTCAGGCCGTCGGCCATCAGGCGCCGCAGGGCCAGCAGGCCCAGCAGATGCACGCGGCCGTAGCGGGCCTCGCGCCCCTCCCGGGTGGGCGCGGGCAGCAGGCCGACGGTCGTGTAATGCCGCACCAGACGCGGGTTCACCTCGTCTTTCAGGCGGGCGGCGCGGTCTTCGGGCAGCAGCTGCGCCAGCAGCCGGTTCGCTTCCGCCACCAGCGCGTCGATGCCTCCACTCCACCGCTCATCCAGTCCCAGCACCCCCCCAGCCTACCCTGACAAGCCCCGTTGACAGCAAAACCATCAGGAGACGACCCCGGCGCGCCAGCGCCTGACGCGAACGGGCCCCTCCAGCACGCGTCAGAACGTGGCACGCCCGCGCCGGACAGTGCGCCTACCCCGCCCGGCACCTGCCGACCCGCGAGGTTCCCGGCGTCACGCCGCCCCCTCTGTGTCCTTCAGAGCGACCCGCCTCACTGGCGGGCGGAAGGCGACGCATACCCCCGCGCCGGGACGTGGAGGGCCCATGCCCCTGACCCTGATCACCCTGCTCCTCACCACCCTCCTGTGCAGCGCCTCTGTGACGCGCCCCCCCGGCGCCCCGGACGCCGCGCGCGTCGCCCCAGCGGTCCTCTGCCCCGTCACCGGTCCCCTGCTGGCCGGAGATGAACCCGACCCGGGGGGCGGTGGCGGCTGACTGAGCTCGCGGACCGGCCCGCCTGGCTTCAGGCGGGCCGGTTCACCTGACCTGCAGGCCAGGTGGTCCCCCGCGCAGGGACGCCGGACTCACCAGGGAAGCGGGCGCGGTGGCCTAGCATGCGCGTGTGCCGACCCGCGCAGCGCAACGTGACGACGCCCTCGACGACTCCATCACCGCCCTGATCGAAACGGCGCAGTGGACCGCCGCCCGGCGCACCATCGGGGAGGCCCTGCGCACCGCCCGGACGGGTGACCGCTACACGCAGCTGCTGCGCTGGTTCGAGGCGCTGCCGCCCGCCGACCCGGACGATCTTGAAGCGGCGCGCCTGCACCTGCGGCTGCACGTGAACGTCCCGCTGCAACCGGAGCTGGAACGCGTCGCGCTGATATACACGCAGCGGCCGGCGACGGCGCCGAGTGGGCACGCCATGCTCGCCTGGCGCCTGGCGATCGGGGCCAAGCGGTACGAAGGCGCCCTGACCCACGCGGCACTCGCCCTGCGCGACGTGGCCCGCCTGACCGACTACGAGCAGGCGCTCACGCTGCGGGCGCGCGCTCACGCCCGGCACCGCCTGAACCAGCCCGGCTGGGAGGACGACTACCGCGCCGCGATCCGCCTCAGTGACGGGCGCGCCCGCACGCTGACCACCGTGGAGTACAGCGTGGGCCAGCTGTTCACCGAGCGGCACGCCCACGCCATCGAACTGCTGGCCACGGCGGCCCTCGAGGCGCGCGGGGACGACCTGGAAGGCTGGGTGCTCAGCACCAAGGGCTACGCGCACCTGCATCACGCGGAGCTCGACGAGGCGCAGGACAGTTTCGAGGCGTGCGTGCGCCTCGCGCCGGTGTTCCGGGGTTCGGGCCGCAACGGGCTGGCGGCCGTGCTGCGCGCGCGCGGCGACTGGAACCGCGCGGAGGCGCTGTACACGCAGGCCCTGACCCGCGCGCAGCGGGAAGGGAACCTCCACCACCTGCAGCAGGCCCGCCGGGGCCTGGGCCACACCGCCCGCCTGCGGGGCCAGAACCTGCGTGCCATCGAGTGGCTCACGCAGGCCGCCGTGACCATCCCCGCCGAGCAGGTCAGCGGGCAGAGCTGGGTGAACGTGGACCTGGCCGCCGCGCACGTCAGCCTGCCCCGGCTGGACGCGGCGCACGTTGAAGGCCTGCTGAGCCGTACGGGGCCGCTGGGCAGCGAGGACGGGGCCCGCGCCGAGATCGTCCGCGCCGAGCTCGCCCGGCGGCAGGGTGATCATGACCTCGCCGCGCGGCTGCTGCGGCCCCTGAACCCCCGCATGCTCTGGATGCGGGAGGAAGCGGCCGCGCTCCCGGAGTTGTTCACGCTGCTCGGCCCGGACGCCCCGCGCCCGCTCCCCCGCGAGGACACCCTGCAGGTGGTGGTCACCGCGGCCGGCTACCCGGACGTGCGGGTCAACGGGCGTCCGGTCACGCTGCCGGACCTGGCCCTGGTGGCGCTGGTCGCGCTGCTGGACGCGGGCGGCACCCTCGACGCTGAGTCCCTGGCGGACGCCGTCCGGGAGGACGCCCCCCGCACGGGCCGGCAGCGGGCGCAGCGGGCCTCCCGGGCGGTGCAGCAGCTGCGCGCCGGCCTGGGCTGGCCGGGCAGCGTGACGCACGTCCGCGGCCGCTACCGCCTCGATCCCGGCACGGCGTGGTCGTACGACGTGCTGAACCTCAGGCGGGCCGGTGCGCCCGTTCCGGCGTTCCTGCGGGGCGTGCACGCCTTTGCGTGGGTCACGGAGCGGGAACAGGAACTGCTGCTGGGTGAACCCGACTGACGCGTCCTCTCCGGGTCGACCTGCGGCGGCAGGCGCCCGGGCGGGCACCACGCCACACGGCTGGGGTCACGCCGCAGGGGGCGCCGGGCGGTCAAAGCGGGCCAGGGCGTCACGCATCTCGGCCAGCCAGGCGCCCCGCACCTCGGGTGGAGACAGCACTTCCGCCCGGGCGCCCCAGGAGAGCAGGAACGGCATGAGTTCGCGCGGCAGCCCGCTCTCGTCCACGCCAGCGCAGAATTCGATATCCACGAATCCGTCCCCGCGGATCAGGGTCGCCTGCGGGAACCCCCCCTCGAGCACCCGGTACGCGGCGTCCGGGTCGAACCGGACGGTGACGGTCACGCCCTGATCGGTGCCGATGACGCCCCACGCGTCGGACAGGTACGCCTGCGGGTCGAAGGTGGGGTCCGGTTCGTACTGCTCGGCGAGGAGGTGCAGGTTGGTCATCCGGGACAGCTTGTAGGGTTCCACGCGGCCACTGGCGCGGTTGAGGCCAATCACGAACGGCGCGAGGTTCGCCCGGCTCACCTCCACGAAGTACACGCACAGTTCCAGTCCGGTGCGCAGGATGCCGTTGCCCTCGCGGTGATCGAAACGCAGCACGCGTCCGTCCAGCCACGCCGCGCCGATGACTTCCATCTGCCGGTCCGTGAACATGGTGCCGCCCCCGCCGCGCAGGCTGGCGTTGAGGGTGTGCCGCACCCGTTCCGGTAACGCCAGGGACAGCGTGGTGAGCGCCTTCCGGTAGTGGCCGCCCAGCGCGGGGGAGTGGTGATGGGCCAGGCGCAGCGCCGTGTAGGCCGCGAGCACCTCAGTGGGGCGCAGCAGGGTGCCGTTGCGGGGAATGACGTAGTGCCCGGGGGGCTGTTCGTGCACGGGATGACCCATGCGGCGCAGGGCGTCGAGGTCGCGCTGCACGCTGCGCTGCCCGACGCCGAAGGTCGCGGCCAGTTGCGCGGTGGTCTGGGGCCGGGCCTGGAGTTCGGCCAGGAGGGCCGTCAGGCGGTGGGATTTGTGCCAGCTGCGCGGCGTGGTGTCACGGCGCCCAGGGCGGCTCTCTCTTGGGGTCGATCCGGCGTGATCGTGGGAGGACATGCGCGCACCGTACGAACCTGTTGACACCTCACTGAATTCAAAAAGTAAAAGAGTTCGCATGTTAAATGAAATGTGAGTCTGCATGACTCACACAGGTGCTGATCTCAGTTCGCCAGAGAGATGCGCTGTGGAGGGGCGCCGTCGGCTGGGTCGGCTCGGATGATCACCGGAATGGGGGGCTTGTGCTCCGGCCCTGGTCCTCGCGTCCAGGTGCCGGGTTCTGCGACCGGCCGGACCGCCCAGGCTGAACGTCAGGCCCGGCCTCGGGTGAGGGCGGCGGGCCGTCGGTTCCGCTGCCGTACAGCGCCACGGTGAACGCGTAGCCCGCCACCTGCCACGCCCAGACGCTCAGCCCGAAGAACAGCGCCACGAGCAGCAGGATCAGAAGCAGGTCCACGGGCGCTGCAGGCCACCCGGTCGGGGCCACGGGCCACGGCTGACGGCGCGCCAGCGCCCAGCACGCCCCGCCGAGCGCAGGAACACCCAGCGACAGCAGGACCGCGCTGCCGGTCACGCACCACGCCCACACCTAGGCGCGCAGTCGGCGCCGCACCACCGGCCACAGCCGCCACGGCGCCGTCAACACCGTGCGGTCACCCTCGCAGCCCAGGCGGGTCATGCCAGCCGGAACCAATAAAATTGCGGCGAGCAGGAGCGCCAGGGCGGTCCCCCAGCACCCGGAGGCCAGACCGCGCACGCCGGCATGCCAGGCCCCCCAGCCCAGCAGCGCCGCCGCTGCACCCGGACTCAGGCTGAGGGTGATCACGCCCCACACCGTCAACCCCAGGCGCCAGACCCGGCGGGACCACCGGAACGGCGCGAACATGGGCGTGTCGCCGCGGTACAGCCGCGTCGCGACCTCCCACCGGTACCCGAGGTTCATGACCCATCCCGGCAGGAGCGTCACGAGGGCCAGGGCGCCCAGGGCCACGCCCCTGCGGCCCTCCCGCGTCGCCACGGGGAACGACCACGCCCTCCACCAGTGCAGCGTGGCAGGCAGGCTCAGCGGCGGACGGTCAGGCGGCATCAGGTCAGCTTACCCACCGGCGCCTGGCCGTGTTCCCTCAGGTCAGCGCGCCGAGTGGCCGGGCACTTCCTGCTGAACGGCCTGCCAGGCCAGTGTGATGAGGGACCGGGCCGGCGCCGCAGCCGTGAACGGGCGGGGCTCACCGCATTCAGGCGTCAGGTGCTTCAGGCGCCTGAGCAGCTGACACCACCCGGACAGAGGCGTGTCGATGGCCTGTCACCTGCCTCTCTCCCCCAAGGGTGCCGCCACGGAGAAGCAGCACACGGTTGAGCGCGGCGGGGTTGAGCTGCTGCGCGCATGAGCCAGCCGGTGTGCGGAGGGCCGTCAGGCTGGCACAGGTGATGGTGCCAACGAGCACGCGGAGGCGCAAGAGCCTTGAGCATCGCTGACCGCCTGTGGGGATGGTGGGGACGCAACTGTCGACCGTGACCAGGCTGACGCGGACGTGGGGGCCTACAGGGCTGGCTCTTCTCGCAGGGGAGGCGGGCCGCACAGTTGACGGGTTGGCAGTTGGGGCTCGGGTGTGGACCGACGGGTCGGCGCGGGCCGCACGGGGCTCATTCGCTGCCCCTCCGTGGTCGGCCGCTCATTCGACGGCTGAATCCTCACTCACTGGAGGGGCGCACTTCATGTCGTGCTGCGCAGCGCCAAGGAAGAAAAGTGTAAGACCGTGGGATCACCATCCGCGTGGCACCACACGGTTCCCGTGAGGCCAGGTATGCAAATAACCGTGTCAGCGCGCTGAATCGCTGGTACCGCGCCTCTCGCGGGTCGGGTGGGCGGGAGGTGCGACGCGGGGGCGGTGGGCGGAGCGTCACTAGGTGTCGTGGTCCTGTGCGAGGGTGTCGGCAACATGAAAGGCACTTGAGGCTGTCCGGGACGCGCCGCCGCGGCGAGGTACAGACCACTTTCATGCCACTGTTCTTACATTGAGCGAAGTTAAATAATTCTCACTCCGGGATTGCGGCAACGACTGAATGTCGAATGGTCCATACTACCGCCATGGCAGGATCTTGCCCCAAATCTCATGTTCTACTGCGGTGTTTCTCATGATGTTGAACCGTACAGCTGTCCTGATCGCCGCCCTCCTGCTCAGCGCGTCCGCCGAAGATGTCGGCAAAGCCGAACTCGACCGCAGCAGTCTCAACGCCTCTGCACAACGCCTCGAGCAGGTGGTCACTGAAGCCGTCACCACCGCCGGAGGCGACCTCGACCGGATGCAGGCCCACTGGGTCATTGCCTATAGCACCGGGCACTACAAGTCCGACCCCCTCGGCGCCCAGGCCGCCCGTGAGCTCGCCACACAGTTCGTGGAGCGCGTCGCGGTCCGCGGCGACCGGGTCACGGCGCGCGCCTGGGAGATGGACCTCTGGGAGTACCGCAACCCCAGCGGCCTGACCCAGGTGATCGGCAACGACACCCAGGGCGACCTGGGCCGCATCACGAACCTGTGGCCCACCACGCCCGCGGTGGGCAGCGTGGGCGGGCACGACACCGAGCGGACCGCCACCACCCTCACCACCGAATTCGCCAAGCAGGCCGACACGGTCCTGATCCTGCTGACCAACACGGCCGCCAGCGTCGGCGCGCCGGGTGCGCGGCTGCTGGGCACCAACGCCCCCGAATACCAGCAGGTGCTCAGCAACTGGACCCGCGTCGGCGGCACGCAGGACGGCGCCACCCTGAACCTCCCGTACGTGGTGCGCGCGCCCTCAGGGGACATCCAGGGGCAGATGCAGGCTGTGGTGTTCCTGCCCAAGACGTTCACGGCGGCGGCCCTGACCGGCGGGACGCGCACCGAGCAGCACAGCGGCGCCCAGGCCAAGGCCACCCCGACCGGAGGGGGGGCCGGCGTCAATCCGGCGGCCGTGCTGGCCGGACTGCTGGTGCTGGGCGGCGCGGCGTTCGGCGCCTGGAAACTGCTGGGTTCAGGCGGAGGATCAGGCGGACGCGGCGGCGTCCGGGTCGGCGACACCACGTTCAGCGTGCGCGACATGCCCGCCGGGCGGCCCTTTTGCATCATCGCAGGCCCCGGGTACGCGGCCGAGGACGACACGCCCGTGGTACCCGTAGCGGGCTTACCGGCCGCGAGAATCGCGGAGATCACCCGCGCCGGCAAAGACTACCGGGTCCGCAGCGTCAATGACGACATCCGCCTCAGCAGCGCGGGTGGACGCGTCGTCGCGGCCGATACGGCGACCGTCACGCTGCGCCCGGAAACGCCAGACGCGACCCTGGAGTTCACGGGAGAGGTGCGCGGGCCTGGCGGCGTACCGAAAGACATTACGCGCAGCGTGAGCATGACGCTGGATGGAGACTTATGAATCTAGGTGGAGTATTTGGGAGCGTGTGGCCGCTGTACTCGCAGGTGAATTTCTGGGTCACGCTCCTGCTCACGATGCTGGTGTGGTACGGCGTGGCGGTGGGGCTGGCGCACGCGCTGTTCGGCGCGGGACGGCGCACCCCGGTGGACGCCGCCAAGCAGGGCATGAGCCTGTCGCTGCTGCTGCTGTTCGTCGCCCTGGCGTGCGGCGCGTACTTCCTGTTCCGCCCGGCGGACCTGGTGTACATGATCTCAATCTGCGTGACGTTCCTGCTGCTCACGCTGATCGTCTCGGCCGTGTTTTCCCGGATGGGAGTGGAGCGATAAATGGCGGACAACATGCGCGTGTTCAAGACACTGGTCGTCGGACTGGGCAGCACCGGCACGGAAATTCTCGAGGCGCTGGCCGACCGTATCGACTGGGAGGTGGGCGGGCTCAGCCGCGCGCCGTGGGTGGAATTTCTCGCGGTGGAGACGGACGTCGCCAAACCCAACCGGTTCAACGGCACGGACGACTTCAAGACGCTCGGCGTGCCCGCTACCTCCTGGCGGGACATGCTGCAGCGGCCTGAGCTGTACGACAGCAGCATCGCGCTGAACGCCTGGGCTGACCTGGAGACCCTGGCGCAACTGCCGGCGCAGAGCATCGATTCCGGCGCCGGGCACATCCGCATGGTGGGCCGCCTCGCGCTGCTGTACCCGCCGAACTACAACGAGATCAAGAATGCCATCTCACAGCGCGTGGCGCGCCTGCGCAACCTGACTGAGGCTCAGGCGAAGTCAGCGCTGAACGCCAACAACGCGGGCCTGGAAGCGAACGTGCAGTTCGCCGTGAACGCCGCCAGTGGCCAGACCGGCGTGCGCGTGATTGTGGTGGGCACGTTGTGTGGCGGCACCTGCAGCGGCACGGCGAGCGACGTGGGCATCCTGCTGCGCACCATCCTCGACGATGAGGAGAAGACGCTGGGCATGTTCACCCTGCCGCACCCGGACCTGGGCATCGCGCAGAAACCGGACGCGGAAATCTGGAAGACCAACGCGTATCACGCGCTGGCCGAACTCAACCAGTACCACCTGCACACGGACAAGGACCGCTACGCCAGCATCAAGTTCCCCGATAAGCCTGAAGGAACGCGGGTGCTGCCAAACGACGCGATGCCGTACGACCTGGTGTACCTGCTGCGTCCCAACAGCACCGAAGGCACTGACCTGGCGCGCCTGTCCAATGCCATTGCCGACCGCATGTTCCTGAACGTGTTCGTGCCCGAAACCGATCCCATGGCGTACATGGTCAATGCGGGTCCCGTGACCGTGCAGCAGGGCCGCGCCTTCGCGTTTTCCACGTTCGGGCTGTCCACCATTGAGTACCCGATGCGCCGCATTCTCGAGGCGCTCAAGTACCGCACGCTGGTGCACGCCGTGGACCGCTGGAAGGACCGCAAGTACGACGGCAACGTGGGTGAGGACCTGGACGCACTCGGCCTGACCGTGCCGGCCCTGACCGAAGCGCTGCTACTTGACGAGTCCGGCGCCAGCGTCCGCGCGAGCCTCGACGCGAAGAAAAACGAAATCATGCGGGCCGCCCGCACCGGCAAGCCTGAACTGGCCCGCCGCGCCCTCGATGAGCTGCGCTCGGCCTTCGGGAAGGAACGCGGCGAAGGCCTGCGCGGCCTGGTGCACGTCACCGTGAACGACAACCGCCGCCGCGCCGCCGAAAGCGTCATGGGGAACGTCCGCGGCGTGATCAGCACCCGCCTGCTCGATTACGACAGTGGACCCAACGTGCTGCTCGAAATCATGCAGGCCGCGCAACCCCGCGTGGGCGAACTCCGCGGGTGGGAACCCGGCGAAGGGAAGACCGGCGGCGCCAACGGCGTCCTCGATCAGATGGACGCCATCCGCACGAACACCCTGCTGGGCCTGTTCTTCCTGAAAGGCAAAGCCGGCAAGCAGGTGCTGCCGGCCCTCAGCCGGGCGCTGGACGACGAACTCAAGGCCCGCGTGAACCAGAAGGTCCGTGAGGCGCTGCAAGACCGCGGCAGCGGACAGCGCGCCGAGGCGGGTACCCTCACGCTGATCGAGGACGAAACGCAGAAGATCGCCCGGCGCCTGATGAGCCTGCGCAAGCGCCTCACGAACCAGGCCGACCGCTGGCGCGAGGCCCGCGCCCGGCTGGAGAACGACACGCCCACCGTGAACGGCCTGTCGCTGTTCGAGCCGTCCCCGAACGGCACGGTGGACAAAGAAGAGGAACTCGCTACCGACGACCGCCGGAAGGAAGCGCACGCCGCGCGCCTGATCCGCACCTGGGAAGCCCTCACCCGCGGCGTGATGCCGGGCGTGAACGACCCCGACTGGCTGCTGGGCCCCTGGTCGATCGGCCAGGAGAACTTCGAACGCACCCAGCTCAACACGCTCGAGCAGATGGCCCTGGAGCCGTTCGAGGCGTCCATGCGCAGCGGCGGCAAAGACGTCGTGCGCCGCCTGTACGACCAGCGCAGCCCCAGCTTCGATCCAAACAGCCAGGCGATGCACGCCGCGACGCAGGCGCAGCTGTTCTTGCAGCTGAACCAGCCGCTCGGCCAGGTGGACCCCATGAGCCCGCTGCCGCGGCGCAAGCTGCTCGTCGGCATGAACCTCACCGACGACTTCCGCCGCTCGGTGCAGCCCTGGGTGAACAAGGAACCGGCCGCCAAGGAGATCGCCGGGGTCGATCCGTACCGCGTGGTGATGCTCGAAGAGTGGTACCGCTTCGCCCTGCGCGGCGCGGATGACGTGCGCACGCTCTCGTTCAGCCAGCCCACCCGCTTCAACACCTACTTCACGCGCAAGCGCAGCGACATCGACTGGACGCCCATCAACGACCAGGAAATCAAGCGCCTCGAGGACGCCGAGCAGCTCGTCTTCCTGTCCTCGCTGCACGGCGTGACCCGCCTGGAAGGGGGCCACCTCGTGATGGACTGGCCGCAGCAGCCCGGCGAGCCCAGTGACGCCGCCCAGCGTGTCCGGAAGCTGCCCGGCCGCTTCGGCAAGGCCGCCCGCAAGCTGGCGTTCGAGAAGCACGACGCGTCCCGGCCCAGCCGCAGCCTCACGAACGCCTCCACGTACCTGAAAAGCGAGATCGACGCCCGGATGAAAACCGTCCTGGGCCGGCACGCCACGCCCAGCGAGGGCCGCAAGGCCTACGTCAACTGGCTGCACGAGGAACTCAAGGCCGGCCACGCCCGCGCCGTGGACGACTGGAACGACTCGGCCGCCAGCGCCGCGCTGATGCGCCACCTCACCGCCGATGACGGCCTGCGCCAGGCCCTGCTGGAGACCTTCCCGCCCGACCCCAATCTGATCGACAGCCTGTACCACGGCAAAGGCGAGCGCCTCCCGCGCGGCCGCTCAGCCCCGGAGGACGGGTACTACTGCAAGGTGTGCGGCGGCCCGGTGGGCGGCACGCCCGACGAAGTCATCAAGAACGGCCTGCTGTGCAGCTATCACCCTGAAGGCGAGAACCACCCCTTCGGCATGCCGTACAGCCCGCTGGGGATCTGAGTATGGACCTGCTGCATGCCCTGCTGAACCTGCGCCCGGAAGGCTGGCTGACCCTCATCGGCCTGATGGTGCCCCTCGTGATCTACTTCGCGGCGGCCCTGACCCGCGCCGCCGCGACCCGCCGCGCAGAACTCGTGCGCCTCGAACTCGTCCGGCAGAAGATCCGCGTGGCCCTCGACAACGAGGACCCACCCGAATCCGACGAGATCGCCGAAGACGCCCTGTCCGCCGTGAAGGACTTCCCCGCGGGCAGCGCGGTGAAGCAGGCGGTCGTGGCGGTCACCCGCGCCCGCGGGCTGGCCACCCCCGACGTGCAGGCGGCGTCGGCGGCGGTCGTGGCGGTCAGTCAGGCGGACCTCGCCAGCGCCCGCAACATCCCGAACCTGCTGATGCTCGCCGGTCTCCTCGGCACCGTCCTGGGGCTGGCCGGGTCGATCAGCACGCTCGTGGAACCGATCAAGACCGCGGCGAAAGCGACGGAGCCGGGCGCGCTGGCCAGCGCGCTGGGCAACACCATGAGCGTCATGCAGGGCGCGTTCGGCGCGAGCCTCTGGGGCATCCTGTTGAGTCTCGGCACCGGCGTGGTGTACACCCTCGCCTCACGCACCCAGGAAGCCTTCCAGGATCAACTGACGGGCTTCGTGCACGCCGAACTGGTGCCCGCCACCTTCCCCAAAGCCATCACCTCCCAGATGGAACGCATGGGCCGGTACCTGCGCGACGCCGGCAACAGCTTCCAGGAAATCCACAAGCGCCTGCAGGACGTCGCCGGGCAGCTCGAAACCGTCCTCGGGCAGGCCGGCGACACGCTCGGGCAGAGCCTCACGCAACTCGCGCAGACCAGCACACAGATCGAAACCGTCTTCGGCAGCATGGACGAATCCGTGCGGCAACTCACGGCCGGGCTGAATCAGGGCGTGAGCGACCTCGTGCAGGCCCAGGAAAGCGCCGCCACGTCCCTGCGCAGCAGCAGCCGCGAACTTCAGGGTCAGCTCAGCGAGCAGGCGACGAGCATCACCCGCCTCCAGGACGCCGTCACCACCCAGACGGCCACGCTGCTCGAACGGGTCACCACCGTCGGCGACGCCCTGAGCCGCGCCGGGGGTCGCTTCGAGCAGGCCGGCGAAGTCTTCCAGACTGAGCAGAGCAACTACGCCGCCCGCCTGGACCGGAACTTCGAGCAGCTGACCCGCACGCTGGCCCGCACGCCGAGCGCCGTCAGCGGAGACTGATCCGTGACGTCCCGCCTCCAGGCCGACACCAACCCCTACATCGCTTTCAGTGACCTGACGCTCAACCTGGTGTTCGTGCTGATCTTTTTCCTGGGTGGCATCCTCGCCGTCGGTCAGGCCGGCTGGGAGCAGGTCCGGTACCGCAACGCGCAGGAGCGCGTCGTGCAGGCCGTGCGCGCCGCGCCCCTCAAAGTGCGGCCCCTGCTGCTCTCGCCCGCTCAGCGCAACGACCCGCCCGGCGCGCAACGCTGGGTCTTCCGCTCCAAAGGCATGTTCCTGGGGGACACCGCTGCACTCAGCCCCGCCGGACAGACTGCGCTCGTGGCCTTCGCGCGGGTGCTGCGCGCCGAACAGGGGCAGTGGAAGCGCGTGCGCATTGAAGGGCATACCCAGACCTCCAAACCCAACATGCCCGAGCGCTGGGACCTTTCCGCCACGCGCGCCAGCGCGGTCGCGTCCGCCTTCTACCTCAAGGGCGGCATCAGCCCCAACCGCCTGGCCATCGCCGCGCGCGGCGGCCAGACCCCCTACGCCAGCGTCAAATTCGACCCCCGCAACGAACGCGTTGAAATCGTTGTCGAGTATGCCCAGAAGAGTGCACCCTGAATGACGTCCCTCACGCCCTTGCAGGAAGCCGCGTCTCCGGACACCACGCCGGAGCGACTGATCCTGCTCGCCACTGGCGCGGACGCGGCCGTCCGGGACGCTGCCCGGGCCAACGCCCGCTGCCCATCCTCCCTGCTGGAACTCGTCCGAATGGCCGAAACGAAGCCGCACAGTCTGCTGGGCGTGCACCTGGAGATGCTGGCGCAGCTCGGCTCTCACGCGCAGGCCATCGCCGCGGCCCACCCCAAACGAACGGCGCGCGTCCTGAGCGTGATCAACGGACACCGTCCGCCTGAGCCGCCCACGCCTGAGGGGGCGCCCCCGTTCGATAGGACAGTCGCCGGTCCTGCGGCGCCGGTCGCGGGAGCCGTCCATGCAGACGACCTGCGTCAGAAGCTCAAGGACCGGCGGGCGCCGCTTACCCTCGACCCAGACGAGCACGCGCTGATCCGAAGTGACCGCCGCCTGCAGCGCCTCGCGGCGCGTCACCCGCAGTTGCCGGTTGACCTTCTCGTGTGGATTGACGCGCGGCAGCCGTACGGTCAGGCGCGCGAGACCCTGCTCACCCGGCTGGCTGAACATCCCCTCGAACCTGAACTGCTCGCCCAGGTGGCGCTTAATGGCGACTGGGAAGAACGTGCCGCGGTGGCCCGCAATGCATTTCTTCCGGACGCAGCTCGGTCCGCTCTGTGTGGCGATGAGGACTGGTGGGTGCGGGCCGCGGCAGCGGAAAATCCCGCCGCTACCCCGGCGGACCTCACGCACCTCGCTCAGGACACTGAGCATGTCACCATCCGTGAGCACGTTGCCGCGCACCCGCACGCACCGGGGGACGTCCTGCTCCGCCTCGCGCAGGACGGTGACCCGGCCGTGCGCCTTCAGGCAGCCCGAAACCCGAGTACGCCTCCCGAAGCGCTCGACGCACTCGCGCAGGACCCCCGGTTCACGGTGCGCGAGGCGGTCGCGGCGCACGCGCTGTGCCCGGGTGACGTGCTGCGCGCACTGGCAGCCGATCCCAACGAGCGCGTGCAATACGTCGCCCAGCTCCGCCTGCGGCCCCTGAACGACGCCGCGGTGGGCGAGGCCCTCGCCACCCGTCGGCGGCACGTGAAACTCGCCCTGAGTGTGTCCGGGACGACCCCAGCCACAGCGATCGGACAACTCGCCCGCGACCGGAACCCCCAGGTCCGCGCGCAAGTGGCCCTGCACCCGCACCTGAGTGACAGCGCACTCAGCGCCCTCGCGCAGGATCCGGCCATGACCGTGCGTCTTGTGGCGCGCGCCGCGGACGGCAACACGGCCGCCGATCAGCTCGCCTTCCTGCCGCGCTTCGACGCGCGGGTCCGGCAGGCCCTGAGCCGTAATCACAGCGCCCCCGCACCTGTGCTGGATGACCTGTCGGAAGACCCCTTGCTGGACGTGCGCCTGAACGTCGTCCTGAACCCCGCGGCGCCGGGCGAAGCGCTGAAACGCCGCCTGGCGGAACAGCCGCTCCGGCCTGACCTGCGCCGGCATCCGCGCTACGAGCATGAGTTGCGCGACACGCTTCAGGCGATGGAGCTCCGGGAAGCGGAGCGGCCTGACGCGACGCCCGAAGCGCTGCATGAGCTCAGTCACAGTGACGGTCCGCGCGTCCGTACGCGCGTGGCGGGTCACTCCCACACGGGTCAGGAGACCCTCCTCACGCTGGCCCGCGACCCGGAACTCACCGTGCGTGAAGCGGTCGTGCAGCGCCGCGAGGAGTTGCCGCTGCCGGTGCAGCGGGCCCTCGCTACAGATTTACAGTGGGACATCCGGGTTCTCCTGGTGAAGCGCAAGGACCTGGACCCGGCCGCCATGCTCGATCTGCTGCTCCGGCCCGACGAAGATGAAGCCCTGCTGGAAGACGTGGCCAGACACCCGCGCGTGAACGAGGAGGTCTTGACCGCGCTCGCGCGTCACGCGAATAGCGGCGCGCGGCGCGCCGCCGCCCAGCACCAACTCACGCCGCCGGCCCTGCTTTACCAATTGGCCTATGATCCCCAGGCTCACGTGCAGCGCAGCCTTCTGAAGAACCGGGCGTGCCCTCCGCAAGTTCTGATCCTTCTGAGCCGCCAGGCTACCATGCGTCTCGACATCGTCCATCACGTCAATACGAACGAAGTGGTCTTGGAACACCTGGCGTACGACGCGGCCTACGACCGCTATTTGCGCGCGGAACGCTGGCTGAAACTCACGCCGTTCAAAGAAGCGGCGCTCGTCCAACGCTGGCGCGCCTGGATGCTTGCCCGGGCATCTGCAGGCGCCCTTGAGCACTCGAACGTTCTGCCTGCCGTTATCGAGCACCCCAGAGCAACGGAGCGCGCTGTGGCGTTCGCCCGGCGCCTGAGGGGCAGATCCATCGACGAGGCCCTGAGACGCCGCCGGGAGCGGCTGCGCGCAGAACACACCCAGGAGAACCCCACATGACCGCACCACTCGCCGCGGGCGACCGGGTGGCCGAGCGCTACTCGGTGCAGGCCGCCCTCTCCGCCGCCCCGCACGACCACCTCTACCGGGCCGTGACCGACTGGGGCGACACGGTCCTCGCCAACGTGATCGAGCCGCCCCACGCGGACACCCCGGCGGGCGCGCGCGTGCGGCAGGCCGTGATGCGCAATGCCCGGCTGCTCGCGCAGGTGCAGCACCCGCACGTGCAGCGCGTCGTGGACCTCCACGACACCCCCGAGCGGCAGGTCGTGGTGCTGGACGACCGCCTGCATCAGTCCCTCCGGGCCGCTGGTCAGGGCCGCCCCCTGAAGACCGGCAGCGCGCTGGAGATCGCCCGGACGCTGTTCGGGGCGCTGGCCGCCGCGCACGGCCAGGCGCTGCTCCACACCCGGCTGTCACCTGACCACGTGTGGTTCGACGCGCAGGGCCAACTCCTGCTCGGCCATTTCGGCCTGGCCACGCGGGCGCTGCAGGAACTGCGGGCCGGTCCGGCGCCCGACGTGCGGTACGCCGCCCCGGAACTGCTGGCAGGCGGAACCTTCAGTCCGCAGTCGGACGTGTACGCCCTAGGCGCCACGCTGCACGAAGCGTTGAGCGGCGCGGCCTGTCCCCCTGCGTCAGCCCGCGCCCAGGGCGTACCGCTGCCGCCTCTCCCGCAGGGCACGCCCAGCGCTCTGCGGCGCGCACTGGAAGACGCCCTGCAGCTCGATCCGGCCCAGCGGGCCGTGAGCGCAAGTGAAGTCCTCGAACGCCTAAACCGTGCGGACGCCGTCCCTGAACCGGAGCCCGAAGCCGTGCCGGTCACGCCCCCAGTGTCGGAGCAGGCTCTGGCCGCGCCGCTGGGAGACGCCCCAGCGGCTGCCCCGGTGCGTGTCACACGTCCACAGGCGGCCCGGCCACCCGCCATACTGATCGGCGCCCTGATCGGCGGCGCGCTGCTTCTGGGAGCCGGGTTGCGGCTCCTGCAGCAGGGCGCCGCTTCCACCCCAGGGAACGCGACTGCGCTGGCTGCTGTGCCGAAGGACAGCGGCACCACGGCGGCGCCCCCCGGCGTGGCCGCACTTGAGTCCGCCGCACCTGAGCCGGACCGACCGGTGTCGCCGCCGAGCCTCGTCAACACGACGACCCTGAACCTCCGCGCGGAGCCGAGCAGCGCCGCAGCGGTGCTCGGCACGTTCACCCGAGGCGATCGGCTCACGGTGTTTGAGTCGCAGGGCGAGTGGCTGCGCGTTCAGGGGACCAATGGCAAGGGAGGCTGGGTGAAGGCGGACCTCACGCTGCCCCTGCGGCCGCCCGAGGACGTGCAGGCACTCCTGGCCGCGCTCGAAGCTGGAGAGGAGCTTCAACTCGAGCGGGGCGTGTACGTCCTCGACCGGCCGGTCACGGTCCGGGGCACCCTCACGCTGCGCGGCGCGGGCATGAAGGACACCGTGATCCTCAGCGCCGCAGCGGAAGACACCTTGATCTTCCAGCAGGCTGACGCCACCCTGTCGGACCTGACCGTCGCGCACACCGGTACCCTCCCCGCCCGGAGTCTGCAACTCGACGGCGGGCACCTCACCTTGAACCGTGTGCAGCTTGCGGGGGCCGTTCGGGACGACGACCTCAGTGAGTACGGCAGTGGTCTGTGGGTCAAGGGGGACAGTGAAGCCGTCATCCGCACGGCGACCTTCACGGCCAATGCCTTCGGGTTGTACGTCAGTGACACCAGCCGCGTGGACGTGAGCGCCAGCACGTTCAGCGGGAACCGAGACGGTGGCCTGTACTTCCGAGACGCGAGTGGCGGGACGGTCGAAGGCAACACCATCCAGGCGACCGCTGCACACGGCATCCACGTCACCGGTCACGCCGACCCGACCATCAGCGCCAACCACATCCACGACAACCGCGGGCGGGGCGTGACCGTCTACGGTCAGGCCAGCCCGACCCTGCAGGAGAACACCATCGAGAACAACGTCCTGCAGGGCGTGGGCGTCCAGGACGACGCCTCACCCACCTTGACCGGCAACGTCATTCAGAACAACCGCCAGAGTGGCGTCACCTACTTCGATACTGCCGGCGGCACGGCGCAGGGCAACACGGTCCAGAACAACCGAACGGCGGGCTTCCGCATGATGAATGCCGCCCAGCCTGTCTTGGACGGCAACACCGTGACCCGCAACCGGGAGAACGGGCTGGCCTACAGCGACAATGCCGCTGGGACGGCCCGGAATAACACCATTACCGGCAGCGGGAACCCGGGGATCGCCACCTGGGGCGACGCGCAGCCTCAACTGCTCAGCAACACCGTCACCGGCGGCAAGCAGAGCGGCGTTGTGATTGCCGAACGCAGCGGAGGCGCCGTGAACGGCAACGAGATCAGTGGCAACGCCCTCTACGGCCTGATCGTCACCGGACAGGCCGACCCGGCAGTCGACATGAATACCGTTCACGCCAATGGCAGTGGCGGCATCTACTACAAGCAGGACGCCATGGGGAGCGGATACGGCAACACCTGTTATGACAATCGGGGCCCGGATCTCAGCGCCGACCTCAATCCTGGCAATCCCGGCCCGGACTTCGCCCAGGACGCCTGCAACTCGTATTAAGGACGCTTAACACAAACGGCGGTGCTGCTTGAAGGTGATCATGCAGTAGGCCAGCTGCGTGAATGCCATGTGGATGTCCGCCCGCACCTCATCCCTCACCCGCAGCCAACGGAACCGGCTGAACCACGCTCACGTCCGCTCCACCACCCAGCGGTATCGGCCCAGCCGTTCACTGGAATACCGTCTCCGGCGTGCGATCCGCACCTTGATGCCGCGGTGATGGCACGCCCGCTGGCACAGAGGAATGTCATACGCCTTGTCCGCATGCAGCCGCTCAGGACGGCGGCGAGGCCGGCCCCGCCGCCCGTTCTGAATGGGCGGCACCGCGTCCAGCAGGGGTTCGAACAGCATGCTGTCATGCCGATTGGCGGGCGAGATACAGACTGCCAATGGCGTCCCGCGGCCATCGACGATCACATGACGCTTGCTGCCAGGCCGGCCACGATCCGTGGGGTTCGGGCCCGTTTGGGCCCCCCGGGCCGCGGGGACGCTCGTACTGTCCACACATGCGCGGGTCCAGTCGAGTTGATGTGCCTGGGCCATCCGGTCAAGACGCACGTGGTGTAGGCGGGTGAAGACACCCGCCGCGTGCCAGTCACGGAGACGTCGCCAGCAGGTCATGCCGCTGCCGTACCCGAGCTGGTGTGGGAGGTGTTCCCAGCCGATGCCGGCCTTGAGGACGTACAAGATGCCTTCCAGTGCGGCTCGATCGGGCACCCGGGGTCGACCTCCTTTGGGCTTTGGGGGTTCAGGTGGGAGTAGCGGATGGATCAACTGCCACAGCTCGTCGCTGACCATAGACGCGGCCATGCTTCACCTTGCCCTCCCAACCTGAGGTTTTGATAGGCGCTCTAAGTCCAGAAACCATCGCGGCCCCAATGGACGAGTCGATTTTCCACACGACACCAGTGAACTCTTCCCATATATTGAGTGAATTGTGCTCCCCGCTTATGTCAACACCGAAAAACCCGGCTTTTCAGGCCATGAAACATTTCCGTTTCGCTACGGCTGGCTCCGGAAGGCCATCATTGGCACCGAAGTCAGCAGCCAGTTCTTCGGTCGTCCTTTAGCGCTCGTGACGCTTGGTGTAGGGAAGAATATGGTCCAAAGCATTCGCCACTGGGGCTTGGCCACAAGGGTGCTGGAGGACGTGAGTCGCACGGAAGTCGCGCCAACGTACCTTGGGCAGCGACTCCTTCAGGCGTGGGACCCTTATCTCGAAGACATCGGTTCACTTTGGTTGATTCATTGGTGGCTCGTGGGGAACCCCGCGCGGGCGGCCGCGTGGCATTACGCATTCTTTCGGTGGTCACGTCAGGAGTTCAGCAAGAGTGAGCTGACCGATCATCTGCTCGAGTGGGCGGAGCGGACGGCGGTGCGGGCCACGCGGTCATCGATTGCGCGGGATGTGGACTGCCTGCTACGCACCTACCTGCCTAGCAAAAGTAGCAAGAAGGGTGTTTCAGAGGAGTCGTTCGACTGTCCACTCGTAGAGTTGGGCCTGTTGCGTCCCCTGCAGGACGGGGATCGGTTCACGTTCGTGATGGGGCCCAAGCGGACCCTGCCGGCGGCCGTCTTTGGTTACGCCTTAGTGGAGTATATGAATGCGGTCCGGGGGGAGCGGCGCACGGTGGCGCTGCATGACGCGCTCTACGGTATGGGCAGTCCGGGTCTAGCTTTCAAATTGTCAGAGAATGCTCTGGTAGAGCTTGTGGAGGCTGTGCAGGCACTGACGGCTGGCGCCATTGAGTTGGATGACACGGCCGGTCTGAAACAGTTATACCTGCGAGAAGACCTGGACGGCGCTGAACTGCTCGCACGGTTTTACGAGGAGAACGTATGAGCCTGCTTGCGCCCCCAATTACGGCCGGTCGGTTCTTACGGTCTGTGCGGTTAGAACGCGACGCTGGGCACGCGGAGGCACTGGAGGGGTACGTATTGACCCCGCAGGCACGGACCGTGCTTCGCCGTGTCTTGAGCGCACTCAGCGCGGGAGGCACTGAACGCGCTCTTACCTTAACCGGGCCGTATGGAACGGGGAAGTCGGCATTTGCGCTGTTCTTGACGGAACTCTTGCGTGATCCGGCTGGACCAGCTTTCGCGTTGATTCAGCGGGTGGATGGGGCACTGGCGCTTGAGGTTGAGCGAGTATTGCCGGCCCCGCTCCTGCCGGTGCCCCTCACGCTGCGGCGCGCGCGCCTGGGTCTGACCCTGCATCAGGGTCTTATCGCCGCCGCTGAAGGCTTGCCGGACTCCGCAGCGCTCGTGGCGTCGCTGCATGCAGTGACGCCTGCGGCAGACGGGGAGACTCTGGATACCCGCGCCCTGCTGCAGGCAGTACAAGCAGTGCAGGCGCGCGCTGAAGCGTCTGGGTACGCCGGGATCGCAATTGTGTTCGATGAGCTCGGGAAAGCCTTAGAGCACGAGGCGCGGTTTGAAGGGGCTGACATCTACCTCTTGCAGGAACTCGCAGAGAGCGCCGCCCGCAGCGGACCGCGCCCCATGCTGTTCGTGGGCGTGTTACACCAGGCGTTCGAGCAGTACGGTGAGGCGCTGCTGGCCAGTGCCCGCAAAGAGTGGGCGAAAGTGCAGGGGCGCTTTGCGGACATCGCATTTATTGAGCCCCCCGAGCAGCAAATGCGCCTCGCGGCGCAGGCCACCGCCACGCTCGACCCCGCACCTGACGCAGACGTGCGGGCCTCAGCTCGGCGCGCGGCGCAGGCGCTGGTTGCCCTCAAGCAGGCGCCTCTGGGATTTGAAGCGGCCGAGTTTGAATCTCTGGCGGTCGCGGCGACTCCCGTGCATCCGGCCGCGCTGATGGCTCTACCGTACCTCTTCCGGCGGTTTGCGCAGAACGAACGCTCGCTATTTGCGTATCTGCTCAGTGGGGAGCCGCACGCCGTGCCAGCCCAGTGGGCAGCGGGGCATACCCTCGTCCGGCTGCATGACCTGTTTGACTACTTCAGCGTCAACCTGCTGGGGAGCCTGTCGCGGCAGGCCTTCGCACGGCGATGGCTTGAAGTGGTGGACGCGGTGGAGCGCTACCCCGATCTGAGCACGCTGGAGGTGCAGACCTTAAAGACGGTGGGGCTGCTCGGCGTGCTCGGGGATATGACAGGCTTGCACGCGAGTGCAGAACTTGTGTCGGTGGCCCTGACCGACGCCTTAGACGACGCGGAAGTGCTGCTCACCCTGCAACACCTGGAACACCGCTCCTTGATTGTCTATCGCCGCTACAACCGCACCTTCCGAGTGTGGGAAGGAAGCGACATCGACATTGAGGAGCGCCTAGAAGAGGGGCGCCGGACAGTGGGGGCGCAGCTGGCCCTGTCAGAGGTGCTCGAGAACTACTTGCCGCGCCGCCCACTCGTGGCGCGCCGGCACTCCTTCCACACCGGGACGCTGCGGTTTGTGGAAGTGCGGTATGTAGACGCCCCCGTCTCGGCGGACCGGCTCCACGCGGCAGAGGGTGCGGACGGCGTCCTAGTGTGCGCCCTACCGAGCACGCCGGAGCAGGCTGAGGCGTTTGCGCGGTGGGCCGAGGAGGACAGCGTAGCGCAAAGGACGGACCTGCTGGTGGCGGTGCCGCTGGGACTTCAGACCTTACGTGAAGCGGCCACGGAACTCAGGGCACTGTACTGGCTGCGGGAGTCCACTCCGGACCTGCGCGACGACCGGGTGGCGCGCCGGGAAGTCGCCGAACGCCTCGCTTACTTGGAAGGCGTGTTGATTGGGGCTACGGAACACCTGCTTGATCCTCGCCCAGTGCCGGTGGGGAGCGGCACGCGCTACTGGCACGCCGGCGAGGCGCAGGTCGTGCGGACGCCGCGACAGGCAACGCAGCTGCTGTCAGATGTGCTTGACGAGGTGTACCCCGCTTCGCCGCAAGTGATTAATGAATTGATCAATCGGCGCACGCTATCTTCCGCGGCGGCCGCCGCGAGGCGCTCCTTGCTTGAATTGATGTTGACCCGCGGGGACGAGGCATTGCTGGGCCTCGATCCCGAGCTGTTCCCGCCGGAGCGCAGCATGTACGAAAGTGTGCTGCGCGCCGCGGAGCTACACGGCCCTGTCGATCCAGATGATGAGTCGGGGCCATGGGAATTCCGAGCTCCGGTTGAGAATGACAGCTCAAACCTCGCTCCGGCGTGGGCAGAACTGGGCCGTCTTGTGTTTGAAACGGACGAGCCCGTGGTGGTCAACACCCTGTTCAGCGCGCTGGCCGCCGCACCGTATGGCGTAACGGCTGGGCTGGCCCCAGTGCTGCTCGTGGCGTTCATGCAGGTGCACCTACACGAGATCAGCCTGTATCGCGAAGGCGTGTTCGTTGCGGAGCCGAGCATCGCCGACTTCGAAGTGCTGTTGCGCCGGCCGGAACTCTTTGCCGTGGCCGGAAGTGCGGTGCAGGGCGAACGTGCGGCGGTGCTGACCCGCCTGTCCAGCAGCCTGAAAACACCCGATGCGCTCGTGCCAGTTGTCCGGGCCCTGATCCGCATGGTGAAGGGATTGCCGGACACCTCGTGGCGTACGCAGAATTTACCGGACGCCGTCTTGCGCCTACGTGAGGCCTTTGAGCGGGCCCGGAGTCCGGAGCGCCTCCTATTCCAGGACGTGCCCGAAGCGCTCGGGTTGCCAGCGATTGGCAGCGGCCACACTGACGAAACGCGAATCACTGCGTTCTTCGATGTGCTAAACGGAACGCTACAAACCTGGGCAGCGCATGGACCGGCGCAGGTCAAGCAGGCCCGGCGGGTCCTGCTTGAAGCGCTCGACTTCCCGGCGACGGATCTAGGCTGGGCGCAGCTGACTGAGCAGGCACAGGCGCTGCAAGGCCGCCCACTGCCGACAGCTTTGGTGCCCTTCGTTAACCGCTTGTGCACGGACGGGGAACCGAACGCGGTGCTCGACGGGGTTTTGTCCCTTGTTGCCGGCCGGTCCCCGCGCTCCTGGACGGACGCCGACGCCGCGCGTTACCCCTCGCAGGCGGCAGATCTGGCGCGCACGTACCGTTTGGCAGCTCGGCAGCTGGGGTACAGCACACCCGAAACGGAGGAGGCAAGCCGGGAAGTAGCCACGCAGCTGCGCGCAATTCTGGCTGAGCAAGGACGGGCTGGGCAGAAGGACGCCATGAAGTTAGCGCTGCTGCAACTGCTTCAGGAGTTGGACGAAGAATGACCAATTGTGGGCTATGCATGAAAGGGACGTGGTACCCCGTTTACAGTTGGGCCAAGCATGACTGAGCTGACATCCCGTCCCCTGCGCCACATCCTTTCGTTGTCCGGAGGGAAAGACAGCACGGCGCTCGCCATTTACATGCGCGACAAAGTGCCCGAAATGGAGTACATCTTCTGCGACACCGGTGAAGAGCTCCCTGAGACATATGAATACCTCGACCGACTAGAAGCCTACCTGGGCAAGCCAATCGTCCGGCTCAACCCCGACCGGCCGTTTTCGCACTACCTGGAACTGTACCGGGGAGTGCTGCCCGACAGCCGCACCCGCTGGTGCACGCGCATGCTCAAGATTAAGCCGTTTGAGAAGTACGTCGGCGACGCGCAGGCCATCAGCTACATCGCCATTCGCTCGGACGAAACGCACCGCAAAGGCTACATCTCCACCAAACCCAACCTGCACGCCGTGTACCCGTTTATCGAGGGGGGCCTAATCAAACGCGATGTATTTAAACTCCTCGAAGACAGCGGCCTGGGCATTCCCGAGTACTACGAGTGGCGGTCACGGTCCGGCTGCTACTTCTGCTTCTATCAACAGCGCCGCGAATGGGTAGGCCTGCTTGAACGTCACCCGGACCTCTACGAGAAAGCCAAGACCTTCGAGAAATTTGACGAGGCCACCGGCCGGCGCTTTACCTGGTCAGTGAAAGAAAGCCTGAGCGAACTCGCTGACCCGGACCGCGTTGAGCAAATCAAGACGTCACAGCTGAGGTCCAAGGAACAGGGGAGCGCGGCGCTACTCGACCTCCTCGATGAGCAGGAAGATGACGCGTCCTGCATGGTCTGCCACCTATAATTCCAGCGGACAGCAGCCCGGGCGAGGAATGGCGCCGTCCTCGCCCGAGCTGCCAGTGAAACCCTGTCAACATGAGGACGGCCACGCATGACCGTATACTTTGACGATCACGCAACCACCCCCTGTGATCCCAGGGTGGTGGCGGCGATGATGCCGTACTTCACGGCGCAGTTTGCCAACCCTGCGAGCACCTCGCACGGACCCGGCCGGGACGCTGCGGACGCGATAGAAAACGCCCGCTCGCAGGTTGCGGCGCTGCTGAACGCCCCGGCGGGCGACGTGGTGTTCACGGGTGGCGCCACGGAAAGCAACAACCTGGCCTTGTACGGCGTCGCGCGCGCCGCGGCCATGTATGGGGGCCGGCGGCGCATCATCACGCTTCCCACCGAGCACAAAGCCGTTCTTGAACCCTGCAGAGACCTTCAGGAGCAGGGTTTCGACGTTGTGTATGCGCCGGTGGACCGGTACGGGACCGTGGATCTTGCGGCGCTCGAGGGGCTGCTGACGCCTGAGACACTGCTCGTATCGATTCAGGCGGCCAACAGCGAAATTGGCACCCTCCAGCCCATGGCCCAAATCGGCGCCTTCGCACGCGCGGCCGGCGCGCTCTATCACTGTGACGCTACGCAGCTCGTTGGCCGCGCACCGGTCGACTGGCAGGCATTGCCTGTGGATCTGCTCTCCCTAAGTGCCCACAAGCTCTACGGCCCAAAGGGGACGGGAGCGCTGCTGTTGCGGCCGTCTCTGCGGCGAGGCGGGCTGCAGCCTCTGATGCGCGGGGGCGGCCAGGAAGGTGGCCTTCGGCCAGGCACCCACAACGTGCCGGCGGTGGTCGGTTTCGGTGTGGCCGCGGATCTCGCAGCGCAGGAAGGGCCCGCTGACACAGAAAGGGTCGCGCGGCTGCGTGACCGGTTCGAAGCGTCCCTGCGCGCCGCCCTTCCAGAAGTTCGGTTCAACGGTCATCCTGAACGGCGGCTCCCCGGCAACAGCAGCGTCACCCTGCCAGGGTTGGAGGCGGATGCCCTGCTGATGCACCTGCCGGGATTCGCGCTGAGCTTGGGCTCCGCCTGCAACAGCGGAGCCCTAGAGCCGTCGTATGTGCTGACGGCCATCGGGTTGAGCCGCGATGACGCGGACAGCACCTTCCGGGTGGGGCTCGGCCGGTTTACCACCGCAGCGGCTGTTGGTGAGTTGACCAACGCCATCGTGGCTGGCGCTGGCCGTCTGGCTGAGCTCGGGGCTGCGTTTACTAGATGAAGTGTGCGGCCAGTGCCCAGCACAGGTGGGGCGACGGCCAACCGAAGAGCGCACAGATCAAAGGGGGGGGTACACCCCCATCTTGTCTGCCCGGACTGCTCAATCTAAGCAGTTCAACGCTAGGTCAGTCTCTAGACTGCACCGGATCTTCTTCTGGGCTAGTCCCGGCAGTCTGCCGTTGCCGAATCCTTCTGGCTCATCTGTACTCCGCTTTCGTCCAGCCCAGTTGCGTCGGCTGTGCTCAACTCCCCGATCAAAGGATCTGTCCCCGTGAATGACAATGCTTTCGTGGCTTACCTGAACCGTTACACGACCGCGTCCTCAGAACACGAAGCGGCGTTCGACGAGTTCACGTCCGCGACCCCAACAGGCATCCCCTCCTTGAGCATCCCAACACGCCTGGAAGCGAAGCTGCTAGCAGCGTTTCACAGTCCGTCACCGCCCACGGTCATCCTGACCGGCAACGCAGGTGACGGTAAGACGTACCTGTGCCGTAAGATCGTGGGGGCGTTCCGGCACTCACCGCTGACTGTATGGCCAAGTCACGACACAATCCATCACTTCGAGTCCGGCGACGTCGTCCTGACCGTCGTAAAAGATCTATCCGAGTTGTCCATCGCTACGGCCGGCACGGTGCTAGCCGAACTCAGCTCCGCCCTGACGGGCCAGACGGGCGCGCCGTACCTAATTGCCGCCAACGAGGGTCGCCTCCGCGCAGTGCTTGAAGAGCGTGGTCTGAGCGTCCTGGCGCAGCAGATTGATCACCAGCTGCGGCACGGCCCCGATCTCACGCCGAACGCGAAGCTGCTGGTGATCGACCTCAACCGTGTCGCCACATCGCAGTACATCGGACCAGTGCTCGACTGGATGACGGCGGACGTTGCGTGGAGTGGCTGCGGCAGCTGCCCGGTCCGGAACACCTGCCCCATGGCGGACAACGCCGCGCAACTGCGGCAGCCGGGCATCAAAGACCGCCTGGCCTTCCTGTACGGCGTTCTTGAGCAGCTTGACATTCACGTGACCTTCCGGGACATGTTGATTCACCTCGCCTACACCATCACCGGCGGGCTCTCCTGCACCGAGGTCAAGCGGCGAGCGCAGGTGGACGAGACCGCCTGGCAGTACGAAGCCCCCTCCTACGCGTATTACAGCAACGCCTTTGGCGAAAGCGCGCCGGTGGGCTTCCGGCGAAAAACCGCGGCCATCCGCCACCTGCGCAAACTGAATGTCGGGCAAGAATCGGTGTTCGACCTCGATCATTTTATCGTCGGGGACGACGAAATGCAGCCGGACCTGCATGCCAAACTATTCGGCAACAGCATTGACCTCGGTGGACGACTCTTTGAGCAAGACCGCCAGGCGTACTTGCGGGGGCTGAGCGCCACAAGTGAGGCCGCGCAGGAGTTCGTGACGCGCTGGCTCGGTCATTGCCGCCGAAAAGCCTTCTTCACTCATCCCGACGGCGACCTCGTTCTAAAGCTCCTACCGTTCCAATTCCTGAAGGACTACCTTCAGCTGATTGATCAGGCCGTGTCGTTAAAGCGGGAGCACATCAAAAACCTGTTGATTCTCGGCTTGAACCGCGCGTTTTCCGGGTTGTACCTGACCGACCGGCACATCCTGTACGTCACGGCGCACCCATCGAGCAGCTTAGAGAACGCCGTCCCCGCGGTCTTGATGCGCATTGCCGAAACCAACATCGACCTCGTCCCAAGTCACCCGGATGCCAACGAAATGATTGAGCGGTGGAGCAGTTTGACCCTGCGGCTCCAGGTGCCCGGCGTGCCCCCCCAGACGGTGCCGTGGAACATGAATCTGCTGCGGTTTGAGTATGTGATGCGCCGAGCCTACGGCAGCACACCAGACATCCTGGCCCAGGAATGCGAGCTCGCGGTGCGGCATCTCAAAGATAGTCTCGTGGCGCGGCTCGGCACCCAGCGCAGCGCCAACGAACTGGAATTTTTCGAGTACAACGGACGGGCGTACCAGCACCGCCGGTTGTTCTTCCTGGGCAGCTCGTCTGTGGAGCAGGCATGACGCACGAATATGGCAACAAAACCCACCACATTCCCGAGACAGTCCCAGTATCCTCCTGGATCTGGGGGCACCGACTCCGTCAAGGTCAAGACTGGGTGGAATACACCCTGGAATTCTTAAACGTCCTCGTCGGCTACGACTATGCGCTGGGGCGAGGCATTTGCGGCCCGGACGACGCCACGCCCCCGCAACCCTACCGGAAGTACAGCCGGCTTGGCCTACGAAGGTTCGTGTTCTTCGACGGCGTCAGTGGAAAAATTGACGAAAGGGACGTCAAGGCGACCGCGCAACTGAAAGAGCAGCTGCAGCGGACCCCGTTAATGACCGACAAAGAGGGATCTACAGACGTCCTGGCCTCCGTGCAGTCGCTCCTACGCTCCTACACCGCCGTGGAAAAACAGCGGTCATGGTTCGCCAAGTCGCTGTTTCCTGTGCACGAGCACCTCCTGTTCTGGGAAGCGCTGCGTAAAGAGGACAAGACCCCTGGTAAAGGTGGCATTCTGCCGCTGTTCGGTGACCCCACCTTGGACGCAGATACCGCTGAGCTCGATAAGGGCATCAGCCTGTCCGCCCGGAACTTTTTTGCGCGGGGGGGGGAGCTGTATTACCTCATGCTGTCCGCAGGAACGCACAGCGACCCAGCCCTGGCCGCCGCCATCGGTGGTCAGCTTCAGCTGCTCCTCCGGGAATCGAGCCCTGCCATTGGGCGCTTGGCGGCCCTGATCGATGCCACTTGGGCCCGTCAGGAACCGAGCGCTGAGCTCTCTTTGGCACGGGAAACCAGCGAAGAAAAAGGTGGGCATCTGGGCTGGCTGCCCCGGAAGGATGATCCGCTGTTTCACGTCTTCGCTCAGGACGTAGCGCAGCTGCTCCGGGCGCCCCTGGGCGTCACCGACGCCCTGACGTCGCTCGCCCACCTGATGGCGTTTCACTTGACGCTCTACATCTACCGGCGGGCCCACGCCGTACTGGCCCCTAGCGCCCCTAGTCCCGCTCTGCTGCTAGACCTGCTGGACCAGGACGGCGACAGTACGCTGCGGCGCGCGTCCAGTGCCCACTTCCGTGAGCAAGAGGCCGTCCAAGCTCAGGCGGTGCGGGCTTTTGTCACGGCCACGGTCGAGGCTGCCTGGGCCGATGTGACGCCAGACAAGTCGTTTGGCTTGGCGCTGCGCGAACACACCAAACGCTGGTCTCTTGGGAAAGCCAAAGTCACCAAGGGCTCGGGCGAGGGCCCCAAAGGTAAGAAGAGCGCCGCAGACCACGACTTTTACCTGTGGGTCGACCGACTCGCCGCGAGTTCCGGTGGGCTGAACCGGGCCCTCGTGGCCGAGCAGCTCGCGGACTTGGTCATGCCCGACTTCACGAAGCACTTCCTGGGCGTGCACCGCAAACTCGCCAAGTCATGCGGCTTTGTCGCTCCTCCTCAGGGTCAGAGCGCGCGGTATGTGATGGGCAACGAGCTGCTCAAGGCCCTTGTTCTGGCCTTAACCGGACAGGAGCGCGACATGGAATACGCAGAGTTCCTGCAGGCACTGTATGACCGGTACGGCCTAGTGATTGGCCTGGATCAGGCGCGGCTGTCAGGCGTCTTTGACCGGCATGGCATCAACGCCGACTACTATCAGCGTAACCAGCAAGCCCTCTTGGACAAACTCACGAGCGCCGGATTGGCCAAGGAGTACTCCGATGCCACCGCTCTCGTCAGCGGGAGACTGTCTTGACCACACCGACGCTGACCCGCGCTCTATTGCTTGTGCTGCGAGACCTCCTGACCACAACAGCGTCCAGACAGCGAAGCTTTGTGCGTTTGAACGGCTTTGACGAGGCGACCTACCGCACCCTACTCGGCGAGTTACGCCTGCTGGGCGATAAGTTAAACGACCGCGAACTCCTGATCCGGACGACGGGACGCATTGCTGGGTTTGACGGCTACGCTATGGAGCCGGAAAAGTCACCCACCTGGTACCGCAACAACGTGCCGGCTACGCACGCCCTAGTGCTAATCAGCAATACCGTCACGTCCGATGCGCAGAGCCTCAAAGACCTCTTCACGGTCGACGAAGCGACGCTGGCGCAACCCAACCTGGGCTTGCCTCACCTGCTCAATGCCGCGTTCCGGACCTTTACCTTAACCCCTGACGCCCGGAAAGAACTGATGGCCTTTGTAGCCCGGCTCAACCGAATTCGCAAACCCCAAGTGCGGAGCCTCGCAGCTTTCTTTGACGCGCTCAATCGGGAGCTCACAGCTCAACCCGGTCTTGCCATCAGAGGCGCCATTGGCCTGAACCTTCCGGAACTGGGCCTGTTCCGCTGTGCTGATCTGGCGACGGCCGACGCCCAGCGCAGTGACCGGCTGCTGCAAGCCAATATCACGGCGGCTGCCCTCGGCGGTGAATTGCTCGAGCCAGCGCGGCTTGACACCTACCGCAACAGCGTCAAGAAGCACGAACCCCTCTTTGAAGACGAAGGAACGCGTGGCCTCACCCCTCAGGTGAAGGCGGCGCTGCTGCGCCGGTTCTTGACGGATGTGCTCAGTGGGGACGACCTGCGCAGCGTGCTACAACTCGACTGGCGCGACGTCGAGCCAGTGCTGTACAAACCCACACAGACCACCGCCAAAGCCAAACGTCAGGCGCTTGGCCTTGAAGTCAGAGCGCACACCCAAGCGGCCCTGCCGGGTGATCCAACCCTCAGTGGGGACGCCCAGGAGGCGCTCGATGATTTGCTCAAGGGAACAGAGCCAGCGCCGGAGCACGTGCAAGCGCTGATCAATGAACTTGGCAGCCTTCTGCCCAAACGCGTTGGGGCCGCGCTCGCCCGCTTGGCCCGCCCCACGCTCATTGAAGGCCACGACTTCGTCCTCGATGTGCTGCGCGCCCTAATCAGCATGCTGCACCCCCGGCCGGAGAGCGCCCAGGGCAAAGCGGCGCAAGTCACGGTAACAGCCGACGAACCTACGGGAGAGCACAGCAAGCAAGCGGCGGAAGCGTTCCTTGCCCTCTACGGCGGCCTGGCCAGCTTCCTGCCGCACGTCACCTGGACATTTGACGTCCTCCGTCAGGCGCCTAACGACTTTGAGACCACCGGTCCCAGTAGCCTGCGGTTCAAAATTGAAGTGACGTCTGAACTCTTCCAAGACAGCACAGAGCTCCTGTGGCACTTCGACCCCAAGGGCCCCCTGGGCGCCGCCGTTGAGCACCTGCAGGCCACAGTGCGCGATGGCCCCGCCGTCATTCCCGTGTTTACCGCTGACCACGCCGTCTCACCGACGCACATTGACCTGCAGCGTCCCCACGAGAGTCTTGGCGCGTACCACACGCGCCCGCAGGACCTTCGCGCCCTGCTGAGCGGGCCTTTGCCCGGTTGGGTGGGTGCGGCCGCCAGCGAGCGGCTGCTCACCGAACATGCCAACCTCGAGACGGCCTGGGACACTTACGTCCGCTCTGCGCTGGCTGGAGGCCTGCTCTCTACGTCCACGAATGCCCTACTCGACGCGTACGATTCGTGGATGCAGTCGTTCCTGGATAGCGTGCGCCAGCCGACCGGGCTCCGCCACGTTATGCCGCTCGTCGCACGCGCCTGGACCGTCACCGGCCACGAAGATGACACTTGGGCGGTCGTGCCGTCCGTTCATCCGTTCAAGCTGCACTGGTGGCAGGAACGGCACCACGCCCTGAGCACGGTCATTGGGCGCATCCTGACCGAGCACGACACGCCCGACATTATTGATGAGTCCCGCTTTCTGCAGGGCCTTGACGGGACGTTCGGGTCGAGCGGCGCACCCGGCGTCCTGGGTCTGAAACTGCCCTCCCAGCATGCCCGCTACCTGGCGCCAGCTCATGCCGAAGGAGGCTATGAGCTGTTTGTTCCCATCAAGCACGAAGAGGAGCACGCCGGTACCTCCGACGCGAAAACGCACGCCGCCTACGCCGCCAAAGAAATGGCCCGCGTCATTGAGGACTACATCGAGACCTACCCGTTTGTGCTCGACGGCCTCGAGGTATACCTCGTGGAATGCCGGAACGTGGCCCTGCCAGGCCTACTTGCCGATCACCTCGTGCGCGTTGCGGAGCGGCGTAAATGGAAGTTGAAGTGCACGCTCGTTGTTCAATCCCCAAATGAAGGCGCGGCGCTGTATCGCGATGTGCAGCGGTGGGTTCGAGACCATGAGGAGGCCCTGACGCGCCGAGCCGACGCGTATTTCCCCGACCTCACCCTGCGAGTGGTGGAGGTGCCCTTCCATGAACTGATGCAAAGTGTGTCAGACACGGACATCGCCATTCTCGCCGACGTCATCGGCACCCGGGGTCAGGAAGTGCAGGACGCTGTGGTGGACAGCCTCACCACGCCGCTCGAGGGCCTGCTCACCCACGCCGCTCAGACTCATGAGCCGCACCAGGCGGGGCATCAGGACCGCTCCATTCCCCTCACGGCCACAGCCCTGCCGCGAGTTGCCCACCGCTACCTACTCGTCCAGTACGCCGCGTACAAAGGGCAAGACGTTACCCGCCGCATGGCCGAAGACGAGACGGTGCAGTTCAGCCTGAACGTGTCCCTTGACCGGTGGCGCACCGAGCTCACCGCCCTCCACGAGACATTCAACTGGATTATCTGCTACGACACCGTGGTGGACCGGTACCTTCTGGAAAGCAATTTCCCTGACGCGGTTCAGGTGATCCGCTACTCCATGGGCATCGGGCCCGACCGGGCGCACAAGCTGACGGTCTCCTCCTCACGTAAGGTGCAGCGCAGCGTTACCCGCCGCCTCAGTGCCAACCTCACCAACCTGATCCCGACTCTGCCGCCCACCGTCGCCCAGGACGTGGCCCAGGCCCTTGTGGACGCCGCCAAACAGGTGTCTGGGGACATTGTGCTGCGCGCCGCAGGACCTGGGGCCTACCTCAACGAGATTTTAGGCATGGTCACGGCCAAAGCTACCGTGGAGGCGACCGAGGCGGACAGACCGGGGGTCCTGCGCACCTGGCTGTACCTGGACGACTTCCCGCACTGGTTCAAAGGGAAGATCCCAGATCTGCTGCGCCTCTCACTCAGCACTGACGACGCTGGACAACTGCAGGTGGACGCCCTCGTGGTGGAAACCAAATGCATCGAGAACGCCTCGTTCGACCGCGAAGCGCGGGACGCGCAGGTGCAGGTGCGGGCCGGCGCAACACGCCTGGCGCGCGTGTGGGCTCCCGGTGCCCTCCACCTCGACGCTCCTTACTGGTACGACCAACTGGCCCAGGCTCTGGCCGGCACAATGCACATTGAGTATGACGACCTGGCCGTCTGGAACGACGCGGTGGACGCCTTGACCCGCGGTGCGTTCACACTCCACGTCCGCGGTGAAACTCATATTTATTGCCACAACGGCATGGGAACCCTGACCGGCCGCACTCACGCTACGCAAGAGTTCACCGCTGTGGGCAACACGGATGGCACCATCCCGATGATTGCTCATCATTACGCCCGCCCAGGCTTCCTGAATCGCCTGCGCTACCTAGCCGAGCAGCACCACGCGGGCGTGACCGAAGCCACCTGGCGTCTGGCCGATGAGCACGTGAATTTTCAAGACGCCGGCGACTCCGAGACGAGTAATCCCGACATGCCCCACGGAACGGGTGTCCTCATTCCTCAGAACGGCGTGCCTCAGCCAACCGACGAGACCGGATCAACGCCAGATCCCGGCCCAGACGACCAATCCGGCGAGGCTTCCCCGGACGATCCCGATCATGCCCTGCACAGTTGGCTGACTCTCAAAGCCCAACAAATGGACCGGCTGCTGCGCCAGTACGGCTTCGGCCTCTTTCCGATTCGCGTGGAAGACGCCGACGTCGGGGCTACCATCGTCCGCTTTAAAGTCCGGTTACACCCTGGTCAGGAACTTAGCAGATTGCAGCGCCAGGCGGAGAATCTCGCCCGGGACCTCGCGTCCCCCAGCATCCCTTTTATTGACAACGTGCTGGGCAGTTCGTTTGTCGGAATTGATATTGCCCGGGAGACCCCGACGGCCATTCCTCTGATGCCCTGGCTGCAGGCCCTTCCAGCGGGCCAACCTGGGGCTCTACCGGTGATCCTCGGCCAGACCCCCGACGGCCGGAACATCGAAGAAGACCTCAGTGAATTTCCGCATCTGCTCGTGGCTGGCGCCACCAACTCGGGTAAATCCGTCTTCTTGCGTAACCTCGTTCTGTGCCTCATCAGCACCTACGGCCCGAATGACCTCAAGCTGCTGATTGTTGACCCCAAACAAACGGACTTCAGTTTCTTCGAGACCTTGCCGCACTTGATAGGTGGAAAGGTCATCACCAGTCCAGATGAGGCTCGGGACCGTCTGCTGGCCCTCGTGAAAGAAGAAATGCCTCGCCGCCAACAGGTCATGCGTGGACGTAGCTTAAAAATTAAAGACTTCAACACCCGCTACCCGGCAGAAGCCTTGCCGCCAGTAGTAGCCATCATCGATGAGTACGCGCAGCTGCTCAGCATAATGGGGAAAAAGGACCGGGAGGCCTTTGAACGGGACCTGATGAGTCTCGCGGCAGTGGCCCGCGCCACAGGCATTCACTTGATCCTGGCCACCCAACGCCCTAGCGCCGACGTGGTCACCGGCACCTTAAAAGCCAACCTGCCGGCGCGCATTGCTTTCAAAGTAGCCTCAGGCGTAGATTCCCGCATCGTTCTTGACACCGTTGGCGCGGAGAATCTGCTAGGCCGCGGAGACATGCTCTACCGGAAATCAAGTGGGGAGGTGATTCGCCTGCAGGCTCCCTATCTCTCCGAAGAAGACCTTCTAACTTATATTCAGTCCTCTATTGGCGAGAAGCGGGAACCCCAGCCATCATAAAACTGGTCCGTCAGAGTAATTGATGCCAACTGACATGGGATAATATTTATCGGCTTCTTGGCCAGCATCGTAGATGCTGGCCTCCTTATTGAAGTGTTTCCGATCTCCGAGACAGACCTTTCACGCGCCGACCTGATTCGCCCGTTCCAAACGTACTTCCGCCATTAAGAATAATACTGCAGGGCACCGATTTACGTGTATCCGGCAAACCGAAAAAGTATGCAACCACTGACCACTAGCTCACGCCTAGGAAACAGGATCAACTGCAGCACTTCATCACCGATTGCCCCTGGGAGGCCCAAGGCGTCACTGATCGTGTTCAACCACTTTTGAGTAGGTGGGAGGCCATGTTGTGTAGCGATGCTGACTACCCTTCAAAACGGGACATGAGTGTGCTCAAGTTGCGCCAGGATGCGCCGGACGGATG
>NZ_BMPE01000030.1 GCF_014647435.1 Deinococcus radiotolerans
TCGCAGAAATACCGTACAGGAGCCGACTTTCTGCTGCCTACTGTGCGTTTTGAAGGGTAGTCAGGTAGCGATGATATGGGCCTCGCCAGGTTTGGTTCACAGTCTGAAGGAAATGGTCGACAATTCTCCAGACAGGTCGGGAGGTTAACACCTGCCCCTGTCTGGTCTTCGTTACACTCGCCCGGAATGAGTTCCCCTCTTCCTGAGGCTGTTCCTACATAAGGCGTTGTCCACCGATCTACAGCGGTGTCTGAGGATAGGGATTCTGCGGTAACACCCCCTGGAATTCACCGAACGGCAATTCGCCCTGCGCGAAATCGACGATCTGCGGGAAGCGTGCAGTTCGGTCTGTTCTTGGCGCATGCGACGTACATGCCTAATGCCAACTTTAGGCGGGCCTTGACGAAGCGGAAACTGCTGCCTAGCGGGTTCCTCCCACCCATTTCCCCTTGCTCCCTATCTTGAAGCACGTCGGATGTGGCCCAGAAGTATCCGACGCCATCAGAAGTACCTGAAACGATTGAGACCGTGTTAGCGCGTGACTCTTAGCGGCGCGTAATGTAGCGGCAATGCATGAAGGGGCAGTTCAAAGGGACATTCGCTGTGAAGCCCACCTGTTTGTCAGACAGGCACGCGAACTTTCATGACTAGCATCGTCCACGGCGTTAGCGCCTGGTGATCAGCGAGCAGAAAGTTTTTTAAAAACGGCTTCTTTAGCGCATACGCGCCCGCCGTTGTAAGGGAAATCGCTGGGGCAATGCCCCAGCGATTTTAAATGCCGCGCCTGTATTGCTCATATTTCACGATCTTATTCAGCGCTCTATGACTCTCGACGAAGTGCAATGAACGTGATCACTGAACGCTGAGACTGTGCTCGTATTGTCTGTACTCGCTGTCAAGAGTATAGAGCTGATCCCAAATGAGTTGGCGCAATTGCAGAGCCGGCTTCACGCAGTAGCGGTGATATTCCAGCGGGCTCAGTTCACCGTGGGGAAACTGAAGCTTCATCAGGCCAGCAGCGATCGTGCGGACTGAATCCTCGTTGCGGCGGTAGGGCTTTTCACCCGACAGGTGGACGTTGCGGGCAGCATAGCCTTCAGCTTCAAGGTCGTCCCGCAAGGCAATCAGCGCGTCACCAAAAAAATCAGATTTCAGGCCCATCGTCAGGCCCGAACTCGGGCCGACGAGCAACTTCGAGCTGAGTTTGGGTAACTGCCACCCGGGCAGGAGGGCGCGGATGCGGTCCAAGAAGGCGGTTTCCTGCAGGAAGGAGGGTAGCTCTTCGACGAGCAGTTCCCGCAGGGGCCGCTGCTGGTCGTCCAAAGAGATATTCGCCAAAATCACGAAACCACAGTCACTGGCTGTTTGGTGGAGGCCGCCGCGGGTGAGCATACCGTTGGCCAAATACCCTTTCAGGCCGCCCACAATCTCCTCGGGTTTCTCGAAGCGCGCGGTCTGCACCTCGTCCAACACCACCACGCTGAAGCGGGCGAGCAGACCCCACTGCCCGCTGGCGTTGTTCACAAACAGCACAGCCGGGGAGATGTTTCCTCCGCTAATTAGACGGACTTTCGGGCTGATGTTCTCAAAGGTGAAGCTCTTGCCGGTGCCTTTGGGCGCGAGTTCCATCAGGTGCATGTTTTTCTGCACAAGGGGGAGTAGGCGGCACAGGAGCAGGGTCTGCTGCCATTCGGTGAAGGATTCGGGATCAAAGCCCAGTGAGGTGAGCAGCAGCGCCCGCCACTCGTGCAGGGTGAACTGCCGACGAGCGTCCTTATACAGCTTCAGGTTCACGCTGGCCTGCATGGGTTTAAAGGACAAGACGGCCACCCCGTCTTGCAGCGAGCCGAGCTCCACCACACCCCACATGCCCTGCCGCAGTAGGTCAGGGTGATTCTCAAGCAGCGCGTCGGCGATGTAAGCGTCACTGATGCCCAGCAAACCCAACTGCGCGACGCGCTCCGGCTCTTTGCCCTTTTTCAGCTTCACTTCGGCTTGCAAGGGCGTCAGGACTTTGACGGTCTGCCCCTGGGCGAGGCGGTGCTTGATGATGTTGTGTTCGCCTGGGCCAGGAATGATCCGCGCGGCCCAATCACGAACCTTGGTGGCTTCCTCGGTACTGAGGTCACCCTGCCCCGGTACCACGCTTTCCAGCACCCACTCCGCCACGTAAGCGGGAATGCCGCGCTTTGTCAGTTGGCTGGCCGGGAGGCGGCGCTTGTCAATGGCGAGCGACTTGAAGACCTCGGCCACTTTGGCATTCAGGTCATGGAGGGCTTGCCAGTCCAGAGGAGCAGGGGCACTAAGGACTTCGGCATTCATCACAGCAGGTCTCCCAGGATGTCATTGGTGGAGGTGTAGAGTTCTTCAGATTTCAGATTCATAGTCACACTGACGTCCTGGGCCGTTCCCTGCGGCGCCCGCACACTGACCTTGAGAGTCAGCGTACTGAGGACTGCGGACTTGGGCCACGAAGCAAGGGTCACGCTGATGTTCGCCTGGCTTTGGGGCGGCACGATCCAGGCGGCCCAGTCAGTTACCTGAGTGCCCAGCGAACCGCCCAGACGCTCGACGGTCAGTGGCACGGAGTTGGGGTTGGTCAGGGTCAGGGTGAAGGTGCCAACATCTTCAGCTCGGCCTTCTCCCTCAGCAGTAACAACCGGTAGGTGAAAGGCCAGGTCCCGCACGTAGACCACCCAGGGAAGCAGGACTTCTTCCGGACTCAGGCCGCCGTGAGGGCAGATAACCTGTCCACCTCGCCCCGCACTGTCGACGAACGTCTCGTCGCTGAACAGAGCGGCGGCGTCCTCAGCGAGTCCAAAGCGGCTGCGGCCCAGCAGGGCCAGGTTCTCTTCCAGCCGGAAGCCCTCAGTAGGAATGTCCGCCCAGGTGCCGTACGCGGCCCGTCCTTCTGGGGTAAAGCCGGCGGGAGGCGTGGCTGTGCGCGTGGAGCCCCGCAGCAGCCGCCCATGATCGGTGGTCACCACCAACTGCACGGGGCGTCCTTGCGGCAAGGCGGTCAGCAGGCGCAGGACGCGCTTGGCAATTACAGAGAGCCGGGCCGTGACTTCGTCACGCGCGCGATCCAAGCTCTCGGCTTTGTGGTAGATCACGTCGGGCTCAGAGATGTTCCAGAACACCACGCTCCCCGGACTTGCTTCTTGCAGCGCGGCCGCCACCATCTCCTCGCGGGTCTCGTGGCGGCCAAGCGGGTCCTGCGTCCCGGCATGCGCAGGGGAAACCCCCCGGAATAGGGCCGGCTTGGCGCGGCTCGTAATGGTGGGGAGTGCACCGAACACGATGTCCTGCCCAGTGAGGGTCAGCCGACGCCCGGTGTCATGGGTCGTCAAAGCGCGCTGCAGGATCGCGAGGTCAAGGAGGTGCAAGCCGTCGCAGACGGCTACAAGGGTGACATACGGCTGACTGCCAAGCCCGGCGCTGCGCTGCCAAATCAACCGCTCGGCATGGGCACCGCCATTGAGCGCCGCTGCATAGAGAGGCAAGAAGGTCTCCACGAAGTGCCGCACATGAGGCCGCAGCGCCGCGTGATCAGCGCCTTCCCAACTGCGGTAGGGCAGGTAAGCACCGGTCATCCAATTGGCCCAGCCGGCCACTTCAGTAGGCGGCATCGGAGGAAGTGGCCGGGGTAACGTGGCCCACAGGTCGTCGTACAGTCCTTTCGACAAGTGGTCCTGCAGCTCGCGGAGCACGTCCCGGCCCAGTTCGCCTGGATGGTGGCGCAGCCACTCCCCCGCCGCCGTGCCAGCAAGCGCCAAAACCTGGGGATCAGCCTGCCGCTCCCGTAGTTCGCGATAGACCGCCAAGCCACGCGCCGCTGTCGCCTGTACGAATGAGGCCCTGAATTGTCCGGAAATGTCATCTGGGAAAACGATCGGAAAGGGCCGTGGCCAGCCTGACGCGTCGCCTTCCAACCGAAGCCAGTATTGCAGCAGGGTCGTGGCCGCTTTGTGGCCTTTCTCGGCTGTGTCTTCATACACCTGGCGCCACTGCCCGCTCATCCTGCCAGCCAATGCCGATCCGAGTTGTCGCATTAAGGGCTCTGTGGCGGCCTCCCGCGCTTCAGCACTAGCCCACCACAGGAGCCACTGCGCGGCATGCAGGGGCTCGCCCACCGCCGCACTACTGCCCAGCACGACCTGCGCAAGTTCCTCGGCACTCCCGGCCTGGCTAAGGTCTGGCCATCGCGTCAGGGCAGCCTGCGCGTCGGACAGGGGCAGGTGCGGCAATAGCCCCTGCAAGCGGATCATGGGCGGCACCACGTCCTGGGTGGGGATGCCACGAGCGGCGGCGAAGCGCTTGGCCCAGCGAGAGAGCGCGTCACCCTGCACGAGCAGGGGACGCTCATCGAGCGCCAGACGCAGAAATTCTGCCTCGCTGTTTACGCGGTGCGCGTCAGCGACCTCGGCACCGCCTGCTGGGTCTATGTAGAACCGGGCACTCATGCGAGCGTCAGCTCACTCAGCTGCCGCAGACGCTCCAGACAGGCCTGCCGGCGCTCCGGAGAGGTGATCCGACTGAACAGCGCCTCAATCTGAAGAACCTCATTCTCCTCGAGTCGGCGCTCCACATCTGCCTGCAGGACCTGCAGCTTCTGACGCAACGGGTCATCCAGGAAGGGCGGCGGAGTACGCAGCGCTTGTTGAACCTTGGCCAGGCCCATTCCGTCGTCAGGCTGTAGCGCCTCGAAATGCTCACGCTGCTGTTGCAGCCAGCTTTCGGTCTCTTGCCCCTTGATCTTAACGATGCCTGCTACCCGTTGGCGGAGTTCCTCCACGTAGGCCTGTTGTTGAGGAGACAGGAGGGGATTACTGGCCAGCTCGCTCAACCTTTGCATGACTCCTTGTGCGTGTTCAAGGTCACGCAAAGACACAGGCGTATAGCTCTCCAGGTCCTTGAATAGATGTTGCAGCGCTTCTCGGCGGGCTTCAAGGGTTTGGAGCTGGAGCTGCAGCTCTGGCGGCAGCCACGCCCGGGGGAGTCGGCCCAGGTCTACCGCCTGAATGGCTCGGAGGGTGGTGGCACCGTCCAGGACCTCGGCCTGCTGGCGCAAGTCGGTAGTGAGACGATCGATCTGTTCAGTGGTCTGCCGCGCAACATCCTGGATGTCCACTTCAATTCGCGCACGCTGCCGATCACCCAGGGCCGAGTGGGTGCGGCGGTCCTCAAGCTGCTGCCGCCGTTCAGCGAGGTCACGCAGGCGTGGGTCACGGCGACCACGCAGGTCCTCCACCTCCCGTAGTACCTCTTCGAGTTGATCGGCCCGAGCCACGAGCATGTGAAGCTGACCTTCCCACTCGCTGCCCTGGTAGCGCGACTCATGCCGGATGATGTCTGCCTGCAACTTGCCGGCCGCCTGGGCCGTGAGAACGTCTTCCACCTTTGCGCTCCACGCGGCAGGCAGTGCTTCTAAGCGAGCAAGTTCTGCTTGCAGGCGTTCCTGCTTGGTGCGCGACGCCTCCACAACCCCAGGGGTCAGGGTGGGCCACCCGGCAACCTCGGCAAGGCTTTCGCGTAGCTTCACGACTGACCCCGTCTCGGGGACGGCCCGGATCCGCTCGAGTGCCGCTTTTTCCTGGGCTGCCACGTTAAGCTGCGAGCGCAAAGCGTCCCTGAGGGCTTCGAGTGCCGGCCGACTGGCCTCCGGCAGGAAGGCTGGAGGCGTCTCCAGTTCTCGGGCCAGCGCTGTGGACGCCGTCCCATCCTCTATGCGCGTTTGCCGTTCCGCCAGCCAGGTTAGCGACTTGGTCTCATACTCCGTGACCTGCGCGTCCAGGGCTGAGACCGCTGCAGTCACCAGCGCTTGTTGCTGGGGCGTTAAGACGGCTGCAAACTTCTGATCCAGCGCGGTGAGTCGGGCCCGAGTTTCCTCTGCGTCCTGGGGATTGGCCGGCGGACGCCAATTTGAGACCACCTCGAAGTACGCCACGAGCTGTTCAGCGCGTGAGGTCGCGGCGTTCACTGGTTCGGCTTCCGGCGTGTCGCGATACTGGTAGTTCTCCTGTAGCAGCCGCTGGTGGAGCTTTTTGGCCTCACTCGCGTCCGACACGGCGCCCAACAAGTCGGGAAGTTCACGCAGGTGACCTTCCAGGTCGCTGATGGCCGCCTTGATCTGGGTGTACTTCTCCTCGGCGAGATCCGCAGCCCGATTCGATTTAGGATCTAGCTTCTGAAGACTCTTCAGACTGTCGCGCAGGGTCGCCAGATTCCCCTTGGTGGGAATGCTCCGGACGATGCTCACTTCCTGCTCCGCGGCCTGCTCGCCTTCCAATCGTTCCTTGGCCGACTTCAGATCCTGAAGTGCTTGCTGCACCCGGTCGTTCGCTTCCGTCAGGTTCAGGGGTTTCAAGGTGTTCAGCAGCCCTTTGAGTTGTTGCTCGCGGAGTGCATACTTGCCGAGATCGGACAACTTAGAAAAGTCAGCGGTTTGCTGCTTGGTGACCGTCAAGATGCGGCTGGTGAGCTGCGTCCGGAGGTCTTCGATCCCAGGCTTCTCGGACATCACCACCGTGAGGGGCGGCAGCTTGGTAAGAGTCCCCATCAATGGAACGGCGGTGTCAACAGTGGTCGCCCGGCTGAGCCTGATCTCGAAGTCGCTGACTGCCTTATCGTAAGCCTCAAGATTCTCCAGCCCCTGCTGAAGCTTGCTTGCAGCGCGGTCCAAGGTCTGCAGGTATTCACTGTCGTAGCGGGGATTGTTCGTCTTGAACTCTTCAAGGATCAGCCGGCCTTTCTTGGCCTCCACCTGGGTAAGCGGGCTGGCTTCGAGAGCATCGAGCACCACTTTGACCTTGGCAAGTTCCTGCCCCATGTCCTTGCGGGAGATTTCGATGGCAGCCATCGCCTTCAGGAAATCCGCAGGCTTTTTGAAAGGACTCTGTGTCTGCCCTTTGGTAGTAGTCATGCGGCCGAGACTGCCAATCCCCCCCAACTTGATGGCGGTCCGGTTCTTGCCAATCCAGGCCGCGAATAGGAGGGCCAACGTGTTTTGATCGTAGCCGTAAGGGGTCTGCAGCAGTTCCTTAAGCACCTCGCCGGGCGACACCTTCCCGGCCTTGGGCGAGAAGGTCGCGTCAAGCCGCACCCAGGCGTCTCTAACGCGGCTGTGCTGCGGTTCCACCACTTGCTTGCGCGGACTGATGATGCCCCAGGTTTCTTGGAGCATACGAACCAAGTCTTTCTGAATGGACGCCCCGGAAGGCCATTGCACCGCGTCAAGGCTGTTGTCAATCAGTTCATGAAGCAGGTCGACGACCGCCTTGTTCAGGTTCGACCCGCTGAGCTTGTATTGGGCGAAGAAACGATCCGGGTGCTTGCTGTAGGCCGCGCCATAAACCACGACCAGCGCCGTCCCCAGGCGGTTGGTTGTTGCCGTAGTAATGTTCTTGGCTGCCAGGCCGCCGCTGATGGCGGGAGCCACCACAAGGTCGCCACTCCGGCGAATACGTTCAAGGGTCACCTCCGCCTGCTCACGCAGTCGCCCGGTCATCTCCTCGTAGACGACGCCGCCCACCTTCAGCTCATTGGCAGATTTAAAGACCAGGTCTTTTAGAACTGCCAATTTATGCAGCGTGGCGGTCAACTCGGCGTGCGGCTCGCGCGGGCAGACAAAGAGCATGGGGGCTGTCTCAAATTTGCTCGAAACGCTGAATATCTCGCGAATCTTGGTAGGAGCGGCGTCAGCCTCCGCCTGCGTCCCGGGAATCACGAGCACCACCACGCCGCGCGCCTTGGGCCCCTTGTCCAGAGGCACGACGTATTGCGCGCTCAACGCCTCGAGCACAGTGGACTTGAGCGCTGAGTAGGGAATCAGGACCTCTTGCGCGGCCCAGTCGGTTGGGCTCCCCCACTCCACTGTGACCTCGTGGCAGCCCGTCAATCCCAGGTCGTTGACCGGATTCCCCTGCGCCATGTACGTCGAAAACAGGGTATGGAGCGTCCCCTTCTGTTCGCGCAGAGCAATGTTCTCACGGAGTTGCCGGTCAAGTTCCATCGCGCCGTTGGAACCCACCCAGAAGGAGTAGGTCTTATTGGCGTTGTCGCGCCGAATATAGTGCTCCGCTTCCAGCGCCTTGAGCGTTTCGTTGGCTACGCCCTCACTGAGACCAGCCATTTCGGCCACCGCCAACTCGTAACCTACGTCACGCACCGAGAGTTCCGAGATGTCCAGGAGCAACATGGCTTTGAGCACCGCTTTCTGTTCAGCCGATAGGTCTGGCTTAAAGACGTTCTTGAAGTTCTTGAATTTCTCCGCGTCTAGCATTTCGCCGAAGTAGTCAACAAGCAAAGTCGGCAGCACCCAGTTGGGCCGCCCATTTGTCAACTGCGCAGGTTCATCGAAGTGCGTGCGAACGCCGCCCTCCTCGTCGAGGACAAAATTTAGGACGGAGCGGACGCTCGTCGACTTTTCCAACTCGATGCTTGACAGCATCGCCGTGGTCAACGGATGTAGAGGGAAACACTGCTTCGCTACCTTTTCCTGGAACACTTCAAAATTCCAATTCAGGCCCTTGCGCCCGTAGCGTGCTCTGCTTTGCTCGCCTGTGTAGAGCGTGTACGCCAGTTCACTGGCGTCCGCCACAGAGGTGGCAATCCCCCGCTGCGCCATGAACTGTCTCCAGGCGGCATCATCGGTGCGGAAGTAGGCGCCAAGCACATCTTCAAGCATGGTCTGCATCTTCTGACGGTTGGGTTCCGGGATGCGGTTAAGTTCTTTGAGCAGGTCAGCCGTGGCCGCTCCGCCCCGCTCAGCCAGAACAGTCGGGTCATGCTGCGAGAGGCCGACAAACAGCACCCTGCCCCGGTTGTTCGAAACCCCATTCATCAGATCCTGGAATGGCGCACCTGTAGGGTTATTGGCCAGATAATCGCGGATGAATACACTGAACTCGTCGAAAAGAACCAGCAGCCCGCCGAACGGCTTGCCCGGTCCGCACAGCGTGCCTGCCACCCAGTCAACCGCGTCGTTCAGGGCAGTCTCAGCGCCGAAGTCAGGGGCCACCCCGTAGACCACGCGGAAGACCTCTACAGCCGCGGCATAGGCGGCAGACTCTCGCTCCCGAACCATGTCCTGCAGACTGAACAGGTCGAGGTTCCGCTGTTTCAGGAACTGCTCGGCCTGCTTGGCTGACTCCTCACTGCCCGCAATGCGCCCCAGCGCTTTTTCCGCTTCGGCGAACCAGAAGGGAGGCTTGATACTCCGCGTGGCTTCATGTTGCGCGAGTGCCTCATCCAAGGCTCGGAAAAAACCGTCGCGCAGACTGCCTGGCCGGTCACCACGTAGGATGACTACCAGGAACGGGGCGGTGTGCTCGCGGTACTGCCGGAACATCGCCGCGCGGTCGGGCGGCAGCACATGCTCAAGCTTGCCTAGTACGGTTTCGAGCTCAGTTGACCCCTGGGACTGTCCGAAATAGTTGGCTGCGGCCAGACCAAAGTGGCTCTTGCCATGCCCATAGGTCGCCTGAAATGTAAAACGGTTGTCGAGTGCGGGCGAGGTGGCTGTCTGGCGCAGCAGATCGAGTAGTTCCGCCGTGCCTTTACGTTCTTCTCGCCCCCCACTGCCACGAGTAAACATGAAACGGCGGGTCAAGTCATGGTTTAATTCGCGGTTTTCGTAGAACGTGGACAGCTGAACGTCACTACGGAACTCAGTGTCAGTATCAGGAACGCTGATATCGCGGACAAGGGCGGGGCCACTCATAGTCTTATCTCCTTAAAGATTCCAGGTGCACAGGCGTCCCTGGTCATTCCACTGTGCAAGGTCGGCGTCCCACGGCAGCAGTTCTTCGGCGGCCAGCGGAAAGGCCACGAGTAAGCCCTGAGACCGCTTCGTAAAGGCGCTGTGTAGAAACGCCCAGAACTTCCGGAGTTCCTCGCCACTCAAAGCCGCCACGGGTAAATCCAGGTTGGACACCAGTAGGTGCCGGACTTCATGCTTCTCGGCGCAGATAGCGTCGAGTTCGGCGATGAGGCGATCGGCGGAATACCGCAGCAGCCGCTCGCCAGGCCGGAGCCGTCCAACGCGCCAGCGCTGATAGTCGAGGTGCCCGAGGTTCAACCGCGCTGCGATTTCCTTCTCGCGGCCCAGCCAGCGCTGGGGCAATAACACCATGCCCGTCTTGACATACAGTCCACCGCCAGTCACGCGGCGCACGAGCGCCTCGACCTCCTCCAGCTTCAAGGCAGTTGTAGCCTCTTCAATCGTCATAGATTTCTTCCAGAAGTGCAGCAGGTTTGGGTGGTTTGGTCACCTGATGAGGTGGCGCTTGCTGCCACAGTTCCAGCACACCTCGCCTTGTGAGCGCCCTGAGTGCCTTGTTGAGCGCGAACTGGCTCAGGAAGAACAGGCGGCCAAAGCCTCCTGGCTCCGACAGGTCGCTGAGATTGCGGGTCTGAACATGACCATACCGACGTTCCCAATAGTGGGCCAGTGCATAGGCCAAGACACCCAGTGGAACTGGCTCAGCGTCCCCCAAGCGGTACCCATCGGGAGCCTCCTGCACCAGGTGCAGCGCACCGAGCCCCTCTGGCTTAGTGTACGTTCCTGTGTAGATAGTCGCGCAGGTTCGTAAACTTCGCTCAGCCAGGGTTCGCCCCTGCGTCGTTTCTACGCTCTTACCCACTTCTTCTGTCAGGTCGTTTGAGCTGAACGTGGCGTCATAGTCGGGAAGGCGCACAGTAAGGTCATGCCAGAAGCGTGGACCAGGTCCAGAGGGAGCACTCAAGTGGTAGTGCATTAACCACTGCGTGGCCGGGAGCGTCAGCGATGGATCATGTGCCAACACATGCTGACCAAGCGGAGTCAGCTTGGGAAGACCGAATTCAACGAGACCACAGGACCGGGCGTACCGGGGCATGGCCTTAACGTAATTGGCACCGAGACTGTCGCGAAGCGCGGCTGAAAACGTGGCTTCATCTCCTCCGTTGGCCAGAATCGGCAAAATGAGTGACATTGCAGGCCGGTTCAACGAGAAACTCTCGTGGAACATACTTCCAGATCTGTTGTCGGGGTCTGCCGCTTTTGACTGTGCTGTCATACCTTCCATACTCTTAACTTCCCCCTGTCGGCTTCATTTGTAATACACCCACTACCTCTTTCAAGGCGGACAAGACGCAAGAAAATAACCTACCCGAGACTCTTTAGATCTGCTGGCGATCTAATGATCGCCTCTCGATTTTTTACGTACTTATGGAACATGCTGTCTTGACTACTTACGTTCCATCATTAAATCGAACGGTCTGGAGACAGCCTGTGATCTCAATGTGGTGACAAGAAAAAACAATCAGAATTCAGCCGAGGGTCTGTTTGCCTAGATGCGCCTTAAACCGATCATTGTTAACGGCATACATCTGCATCAGTTGAGGTTACGCTTCGTCATTCGATAGTCCTCTGTCACACGGCAAGTGGAACTCCACCAGCACGTACTTACGCCGTTCTCAATAAGAGCCTCAAGTGCATCCGGTGATTCCTCGCCGGGGTCGCATATGATGTCTTTCAACTCGGGCACATTGAGCCACACCGAGAGAGCAAGATCCGTCCTGTCCAGGCCGGAAAAAGAACAGGTGGCTCGGACTTCGGAAGTGGGCTTCGGTCATGATTTAAACCGACTCTACGCCTGAAGTCCTTTCAACGTTCACGCAAATCAGCAGATTAGTCCGTTCACCCGGTGGGGGATTCCATTCACCCATAGATGCGGCCCTCGTCGCAGATCCTTCTCCGTTGTCTGGTAGATTCAGGGGCTAAGGCAAGGCGATTGACGCCATGAGGGATTTTTCCGGTCCTAGTGCGTTCACCTCTGTTTTTGAGCACAGCAAGGCATACACCCAGGAGTGGGCAATCTTGCAACAGGTGTGACCGGCTAGGTGACGCGCAGGTACCGCTGAACGGCGGTACCACTAGGCAGGGCGTGCAATGGTCCGGAATTGGCGCCCCGCGCAGACAGCATGTGGTTTCGTGCCAAGAGCCAGGTGTAGCGGTGATAGGGGCGGCGAACAAGGTCATGGTGGTCATGGGTGAATCTCCTGCAACGGCTCCTGAGATGACCTTAGCGTGCGGGTGAGGCGCGTCACCTGCTGACGTGCTCATGGCGCCGCCAATTGCGTCACTAGATGACGTAGGGCCGAAAGACACTGGGGGCTAGGAGGCACCCCCATGAACGACGTTCAACTGACCAGCCACGCCATCACCCGGTTTCAGGAGCGCTTCGCCGGGAACCTCGGCTGGGCCGCCGCCGCCCAGCGGCTCCTGCGCCTGCTGCGCCGGGCCCGGTTCCTGCGGATGTGTGCCGGCAAGGCGCGCCTGTACACCCTGGGGGAGATGCGCTTCGTGGTGCAGGACGGCGCGCTCGTGACGGTGTACCGCCCGACCTACCCAGCGGCTGCCCCCACCGACGACCTGTGGTGCGTGGCGTGACGCGGCATCTGCAAGGCTGTGGGCGCGGCGTAGCCGCTCGGGTGACCACGTGACCCGCACCCTGCTCCAGCACCCGTTTCCCAGCGCCCTGCTGCGGGCCGTCTCGGCGCACTACTCACCGGATATGGCCCTGATCGTGCCGAACGTCCAGGCGGGCCGGGACGTCCGGGGCACGCTGAGGAACGCGGGGCCCGCGCGGACGCTGACGCAGACGGCGCGCGACGCCCTGCAGGCTGCCGGCTGGCACCCGTTGCTGCCCGGGGCGCGGGAGGCGTTCTACCGGGACGCGCTGGACGGTCTGGCGTTCGAGTACCTGGGGCCGCTCGCGGACCGGCCGGGCACCCTGGCCCGGCTGGGGGGGCTGATCGGGGAGCTGCTGCGCTCGAACCTGGAGCCCGGCGCTGTGCAGGCGGTGGCAGGCAGCGCGCGGGAGCGGGACGTGGCGGGCGCGTTCCAGGCGGTGGTGGCGCGCTGCCGGGCGCTGCGGGTGTACGACGCGGCGGGTGCGGAGTACTTCGCGGCGCGCCTGGACCGGCTGCCGGCGCGGCGGGCTGTCGTGCACGGCTTCGCGTACTTCGACGCGGCGCAGCTGGCCCTTCTGGACCGGCTGCTCGGGCCGGGATCGCTGCTAACACTCCCGGCCAGTGAAGCGCCCGGCGCGCAGCGCCGCACGCAGGAGTCCGCTGCGGCGCTGCGCACGCTGGGCACGCTGGGGTTCAGGAATGCCGAAGTGGGCGGTCAGGCGGCGAGCACCGGCGATCAGGTGGTTGCCGGGTACCTGCAGCGGGGCTCCGGGTCCGCTGGCCTGCGCCGGGAGGAACACGCGGACATCGACGCGGAGGTCCGGGCGTGCCTGCGTCAGGTGCGGGCGTGGCTGGCGGAGGGCACCCGCCCGGAGCGGCTGGCGGTGATTGTCCGTCACGAGGCCACGTACCTGGGGACGCTGGCGGACGTGGCCCGCGAGTATGGCCTGCCGCTGGTGAGCGGGGCGCAGCAGCCGCTGCTGAACACACCGCTGGGGGGCGTGGTGCAGGCCTGGGTGGACGCGCACGCCCGGGCGTGGCAGTACGGGGCGGCGCGGCGCCTCCTCACGCATCCGCTGGTGCGGGCCGGGTTTGACCCATTGAGGCGGGCGCGGGCGCTGCAGCCGCAGTGTCCGCCCGGGGCGGCCGCCTGGGCGCCTGAGCTCGCGTGGCTGGAACTGCCGGCCGAGACCACCTGGCAGGCCGGCCTGCAGGTGCTCGAGCGGCTCGTCGCAGAGCTGGGCATCGCGGCGCGGTGCCGGCAGGACCCGGCCCTGAATGTGGCGCTGGGCCTGCTCACCGACCGCCTGGACCGCGAGGCGCAGCGGGACACGCCGTGCCGGCGCGAGGAGCTGCTGGGCCTGGTGGCGCACGTCCTGCGCTCCACGACCGTGCCCGTCCTGATGGGCCGCAGCGGCGTGCGGGTCGCCAACCCCCTGGCCGCGCTGGGACGCCGCTTTGATCACGTGTGGGTGCTGGGCCTGGCGGACACGCTGTTCCCGCGGCCCGCTGCCGATCACCCCTTGATTGACAGTGTCGTCCGGGCGCGGTGGCAGGCGGCCGGCGTGACCCTGCCGGACGCGTCGAGTCTGGCGAGTGTGGAGGAGGCGCTGTTCCTGGGCGCGGTGGGCGGCGCGGGGCTGGACGTGGTCCTCAGCCGACCGCTGCGCGGCGTGGACGGCCGGGCCCTGCGGCCCAGCCCGTTCTGGCAGCGGTTCGGTGACGCGGGGGGGCCAGGTGCGCCGTTGCCTCTGGGCTCGGCTGAGGAACGCGCGCTGCTGCTGGCCCTGGACGGCCAGGTGCCCGCGGCGCTGGAGGCCCGGGTGGCGGTGGAGGTGGACCGTGACGCGGGCCACGCCGGACCACACGCCGGGCAGCTGGACCGGGGCCTGCCCGTCGCCGCGCGCCGCTGGAGTCCGTCACAGCTGCACGCGGCCGGAGCGTGCCGCTTCCAGTGGTTCGCGGGGCGCCTGCTGCACCTCGAGGAGCCGCTCGACCCGGACCGCGTGGAGGACCGCCGGGTGACGGGGCTGCTGCTGCACGCGGCGCTGGACGGCGCGCTGCAGGGTGAGGGGACCGCGGGCGACGGGACGGCCACGGCCCGCACGGCGCGCGCCCACGCAGCCCTGGACCGCAAGGTCGCGGAACTGCGGCGCAGCGGGGCGCTGCGGGCCGGGCCATTGTGGCCCGTGCAGGCCGAAGAGCTGCGCCGCACCGTGACGCGGGCGGTGCGCAGCCCGGCCTTCGTGCCGCCCGGGTGGACGCCCGCAGCGCTCGAAGCGCGGCGGGACTTCACCCTCACCGCCGGCGCGCACACCTTCGAGCTGACCGGCATCATCGACCGGGTGGACCGGACGCCGGACGGCCTGACGGTCACCGACTACAAGACCGGCACGTACATCAGTCAGGTGGTGCAGGGCGCGAGGCTGAATCTGGAGATCCAGTTGCCGCTGTACATGACGGCCCTGAACGCCGTGAACGGCCGGTACTTCAGCATCGAGCGGGCCGCGGCGCTCGGGGGCGCCGGTCCAGCCGCCGAGGGTGGGCGGCGCAGGTACACCTGGGCGCAGCACCAGCAGAACGTCACGGCGTTCCTGACGGAACTCGGCGATCACCTGGCGGCGGGGAACGTCGCGCCGAGCCCGGATCAGGCCCGGCAGGCCTGCACGTCCTGCACGTTCCTGCCGGTGTGCCGGCACCGGGGCGGGGCGCAGGTTGAGGAGGTGCAGGCATGACGGGGGGATTCACAGGTCCGCAGCAGCAGGCCATCACGGCGCCTCATTCGGTGGCGATCTCCGCCGGGGCGGGCAGCGGGAAGACCCGGGTGCTCGCCGAGCGCGTGGTGCACCTGCTCGAGGGGGGCGTCACGCCCGGACAGATCGCGGCGGTGACGTTCACCGAGGCGGCCGCTGCGGAACTGCGCGAGCGCATCGCCACGTATGTGGAGCACCGCGCGCACGCGGACCCGCCGCGCTGGGCTGCGGTGCAGGCCCGGCTGCCGCTGATGCAGGTCAGCACCATTCACGGCCTGTGCGGCCGGGTGGCGCGCGAGCACCCGGTGGAAAGCGGCGCCGGCCTGAACTTCGCGGTGCTGGATGAAGCGGAGGCGGCCGAGTGGCTGGACGAGCACCTCACGCCGGTCCTGGCGGAACTGCCGGTGGAGGTGCTGATCGAGGTGCCCGGGCGCATCCGGGCGGACGTGATCCGCGCGCTGCTGGATGATCCCACCTCGGCCCTCGCGGCGCTGGACGTCGCGGCCCGCGCGGCTGACCTCAGCGCCGAGGACCGCGCCCGGCGCGCGTGGCAGGGCGCGCAGCCCGCCTGGGACGCGGCCCGCTCGGCCCTGGCCACGCTGCGGGGCGGCCCGGCCGGGGACGTCCTGGAAGACGCCCGGCAGGCGGCGCTGCGGGCGGGGCCTGCGCCCCTGCTGCGGGGCGGGCTGCGGGACCTCCGACTCGCCCTCGACGGCGTGAAAGGCAACGTGGGCAAGGGCTGGGACGCGGCGGAGAAGAAGGTGGCCGCTTCAGCCCTGAAGACCCTGCAGGGGCTCGCCGCGCGGGACGACCTGCTGGGGGAGGCGACCGACGCCTCCCGCGCCCATGACCGGGCGGTGCTGGCCCTGCGGGCGATCTTCACGCACGTGGTGACCCGCTTCGCGCAGCTCAAGGGTGAACAGGAGGTGGCGACTTTCGCGGACCTGGAGGTCTGCGCGGACCGCGCGCTGGCCTTACCGCAGGTGCGGTCGTACTACCAGGCGCGCTGGACGCACCTCCTGATCGACGAGGCGCAGGACACCAACCCGGTGCAGTGGCGGATCCTGCAGGCCCTCGCGGACGAGAGCGTCACCTTGACCGTCGTCGGGGACGAGAAGCAGAGCATCTACGCCTTCCGCCGCGCGGACGTCGGTGTGTTCCGCGAGGCGCGCCAGACCGTGCAGGAGCGGGGCGGTGAGGTGATCCGCATGGGCACGTCCTTCCGCACGCATGAGGGCCTGGTCACGGCCGTGAACGCGTTCTTCGCGAGCCTGATGCAGGGCCCGGACCGCCTGCGGCCCACTGCGGCGACCTTCGAGCCGCTCGACGCCCACCGCCCGGCACACCCGGCCGGGGAGGACGCGCCGAGCGTGGAGGTGCACGCCCTGCTCGGTGATGAGGCCGGGGCGCTGCGCGGCGCCGAGGCGAACCTGATTGCGGGCCGCATTCAGGCGCTGCTGCTGGAGGGCACACCGGTGTATGACCGTGAGACGCGCTCGGTCCGGCCGCTGCGGCTCTCGGATATCGCCGTGCTCTTCCGCGCACGCACCAACCTCGGCGCGTACGAGGACGCCCTGTCCCGCGCGGGGCTGCCGTACGTGGTGCACGGCGGGCGGGGCCTGTATGACCGCCCCGAGGTGATGGACGCGGTGAGCCTGCTGCGCGCCGTCGCCGACCCCACCGCCGACGTCCACCTCGCAGCCGTGCTGCGCGGCCCGCACGTGCACCTCACCGACACGCAGCTGCTCGCCATCGGGGAGGACCACGTGAGTGGAGAATGCTTCTGGGACGCCGCGCAGCGCAGCGCAGATCCGGCCGTGCAGGGGGCAGTGACCCTGATCCGCGCGCTGCGGGAAGCGTCCGTGACCCTCAGCACGTCGCAACTGCTGGCCGAAGCGGACCGCCGCACGGGGGCGCTGCTCGTACACGCCGCCATGCCGGACGGCCCGCGCCGCGTGGCGAACCTGCGGCTCTTCCAGGGTCTGCTCCGGCGGTGGGCTCAGGAGGGCCTGCGGGACGTGGTGAGCGTCGCCGATCACCTCGCGCGCCTCGAGCGGCTGGAAGCGCAGGCGCCCGAGGCGGTCAGTCCGCACCCGGACGCCGCGCAGCTCATGACCATTCACGGCAGCAAAGGCCTGGAGTTCCCAGTGGTGATCGTCGCCGACGCGCTGCGCCAGGGCGGCGGGCCGGCCGGGGCGGTGCGCTTCGACGCGCAACTCGGCGTGGCGCTGCGCCTGCCGCGCCTTGAGGAGGACACGCCCGAATGGGCCGCGTTGGAAGCCGCGCAGAAGGAGCGGCACACCAGCGAATCGGAACGGGTCGCGTACGTCGCCTTCACGCGCGCCGCGGACCTGCTGATCCTGAGCGTGGTGAGCGGCACCGGCCCGGCGCCCATGAAACGGTTCGAGGCCTTCCTCGGGCACCTGCCCGAGGCGGGCGTGGCGCGCACCTACCTCTCCCCCGCGGAGGTCCCCACCCCAGTGCCGCTGACCTTCCGGACGGCGGGCGGCCGGCCGCACCTGGACGTCCACTCCGGCCCGGGCGTGGTTCTGCCCGGCACTCTCCCCGTCACCAGCCTGGGCACCTTCCTGAGCTGCCCGCGGGCGTTCGCGTACCGGCACCTTGAGGGCCGGTCGCCCCTGGTCACGCTGTGGAGCGCGCGGCACGCCGCGGAGGCCAGCAATCCTGAAGGCCGCCTCGCCGGGCGGCAGATCGGGGACGCCGTGCACCGCGCCCTCGAGCACGGCTGGACGGCCACCGAGATGCACCGGCACCTGGGTTATTTCGCCGCTCCGGACCTGAAGACCGTGATCACCCTCGTGGAGAGCTTCCAGGGCGACGCGTACACCAAGGTGCGCGGCCGGCCCTACCAGCGGGAGCGGCCGATCCAGGTGACGCTGGACGGCGTCACCTTCGAGGGGATCGTGGACGCCTTCGATCCGGAGGGCGCCCTGGTGCTCGATTACAAGACCGACCGTCACGTCCAGCCCGAGCATCACCTGCCGCAGCTGGCCCTGTACGCCCACCGCCTCGGCGCGACCCGCGCGGCCCTGGCGTACCTGCGCCACGACCGCCTGCATGAGTTCGGGGAAACCGACCTGCAGCGCGGGCTGGCCCTCGTGCAGGACGCGGTGCGCCGCATCCAGGAGCACGACTTCGGCCCCTCCCCTTCCCCGGCCTGCCGGTACTGCTCATTCCGCGGCGTCTGTGACGTCGCCCCCCAGGAGACCCCATGACCGAGCCGACACTGGACGCCCACCTGCCGCTGACGCCCACCCGCTACGCCACGGACGTCCTGGACTTCCTGGCCGAGGAGGGCTTCCGGCCTCAACTCGATGACGAGGGGGACGTGCTGTTCAAGTTCGAGGGCGGCACGTACTACCTGATGACCTCTGACGCGGACCCCACCTACTTCGCCCTGTACTACTTCCGGTTCTGGCCACTGGAAGACCCCGCCGAATGCATCCGCGCCCATGAAGCGGCCGCGCAGGCCCAGCAGCGCATCCGGATCGGGCAGATCACCGTACTGGACAATGACGTGAACGCCTCCGTGCAGGCCTACCTGCCGGGCGCGGACGCGTGGCGCGGCGTCCTGCTGCGCAACCTGAGCGGCCTGCAGGCCCTGGTCCGCTCATTCCGTGAGCAGATGCACGCCCAACTGGAGAACTGACGTGACCCCCGCCACGAAAACCGAGCGGATGCTCGCCACGCTGGAACTCCTCGGGCACGCCGAGGTCAGCGCCCGGGAGCTGACCAGCCGCCTGAGGCTGCCCGCCAACAAGCTCCGCAGCGTGCAGCGGGACCTCGAAACCCTCTGCCAGGACGGCAAGGTGGAACGGCTCGACAGCGGAAAGTACCGCCGGCCGCTCCGGGCGACCACCCTCAACCCGGTTGAGGCGCTCGCGGTGTACTCCGCCGCGCGCATGCTCTACCACCACGCCGCCGACTACAACGAGCATTACCTCACCGCACTGGAGAAACTCACCGCGCAGCTGCCCGTGACCGCCCGCCGCGTGGCGGCCCAGGCGAACGCCGCCTACCAGCAGCGCAAGGACACCAGTGACACGTCGGCCAGCCGCACCTTCGAACTGGTCGCCCGCGCCTGGCTTGAGGGCCGCGTCCTGCGGTTCAAGTACCACTCACTCAGTAAGGAGTCCCAGGTCGAGCTCGTCATCTACTTCATCGAACTCAACCCCCAGAACCGCCAGGCGTACGCCATCGGCGTGAACCGCCTCAAAAGTGGCGCCCGGCCCTTCGTGTTCCGCCTGGCCCGCATGCGTGACCTGACGCTGCTCAGCGACGAAGCGCGCATCCCTGAGGACTTCCACCCCATGGAGTACCTCTCCGGGGCGTGGGGCATCATGACCGGTGACCCGGTGCGCGTGGAACTGTTCTTCAGTCCAGCAGTCCGCGACCGGGTGCGCGAGGTGCCCCTAGGCCCAACGGCGGACTGCCAGCCCCTGTCGAGCGGCCACACCCGCGTGTGCCTCACGGTCGGCGGGTGGAAGGAACTCGTGCCGTGGATCCTCGGCTGGGGCGGTGAGGTCGAGGTGCTGGGGCCAGCGGAGCTGCGGGCGCACATCGCCGACGCACACGGCCGCGGCCACTCGCTGTACCGCTGATCTCCGCCCGACGCCCGCAGACGGCACCCTGCGACTTGCCCTGTGCTGCTCTGCTGCCCCACAGCCTGCCGGTCTGGAGCGTTCCTGTCTGACGCATTCTCAGCCGCAGCCCTCGCGACCGTCCAGACCGCCCTGCTCACCGGGCCTGACCTTGACTGAACGTCCCGTTAGGGCCACATCGACGACCGTTCCGCCCTCTGCGCCGTCAATAACAGCCCTTTACAGACACCCTTCGCCGCGGCACTGATTATCTGCTCGGTCAGCGGGCGCACGCCGGGGGGAGGCCGTCACTACCCTTGGCCTGAGGCAGTGACCGCACCGGGCCCAATGTGCCGCTCCACCCTGTAAGATCCGCGCGGGCTGTGGACAGATGACCGCCAGGCGGGCCCGAGGCGGCGCCAGAAAGCGTGAGCGCTGGGTCGCCCCTCAGCGTGCTTCGAGCTGGACGTGCTGGAGGGCGTCGAGCAGTCCAGTCACGAAGTCGTCGAGTTGGCCTTCCCGTTTGGCCCGCGTCGCCTCCCGCGTGACGCGGGCCTGGTCCAGGCGACCCAGGATCAGCGCGAGACGCAGCAGGGCGTATTCACTGACGGACAACCGCTCGCGCAGGAGGAACTGCACGGTTTTCATCGTGGCCTCAACGCGCTCCTCGAGGTTGCCGTCCTCGCTGGCCACTTCGTCCAGCGTCGGCATGTACGACGCCGCGGCGGGTGCCTGGCGTGGGGGCGGGGGCGGCACGTCCGTCAGGTCGGCGTACTTGCCCTGGTCGTCGCGGACGACGTCGACGAGCAGCGCCGAGCGGTTCCGGGCCTTGTAGCCGCTGGCGATGAGCGACTCGAACTTCTGCAGCCGGGCGCGCACGTGCGCTTCCCCAAAGTCGGTCAGGAGTTTCTGTGCGACGGGCAGGGACACGCGGTAGGTGCGCATGGTCTCAATCAGCGGCGAGGCCGGGTGCGTGTCCAGCGCGACGAACCGGTAGGTGATCGTCTGCGCGCGGCCCCGCCCTTCATAGGTCACGTCTTCCAGGTAGCCGCGGAGCATGAGTTCTTCATGCGCGCCCTGGAGGGTCGCGCGGATCTTGTTGCTCCGCCGGTCCACGATCTTGCAGGCTTCCGCCCACTCGATGATGTTGACGCTGAGGGTCGGGAGCAGCGTGCCGGGCGTGACCGGATCGTACCGCCGCGCGTCGAGCAGGCGGTAGACCGCGCGCGTCTGGGGCCGTTCGAGGCTGGTCAGGAAATCCAGGTCCAGCGGCTTGGTGTACCGCGCGCGGATGGAACGCACAATCGGTTCCGCGAGGCGAATTTTGAGGACGCTGCCGCTGGAGAGTTCGGTCGCCTCGTCGTCACTGGTGAACTCGAGTTCCGACAGGTAATTGAACGTCGCGGTGGTCCAGTGCCCCCGGCCGTGATCCCGCCAGGCTTCCGACGCGGTGTAGGTGGTCGTTCGCAGGCGGAACAGCGTCTGCAGCAGACTCTGGTAGTACCGCCCGGACGTGTCGAGTCCAGCGCGCCGCAGGATCTGGTACGCGGTGGTGCGCACGGTCCCGTCGTCGGGGCTCCCCGCCTCGGCGTACAGGTCGATGATGGCGGTGGCGACGTCGCCGTCCAGGCCGTGGGGCACGCCGCCGTACTTGGCGACGGCGTCGCAGGTGAGTCGTGCAGGGCGTCCATCAACGTGAAAGTCGACGGTCCAGCTGGCATAGGACTCGGGGATGCGTTCCTGCACGCTGATCAACCCGAGACGGGCCACGTTGGCTTCCTCGAAGCGGATCAGGTCCGAAGTCGGCTTTGGGCTGACCTTCGCCGCGGTCTGGCGTTTGCCTTCTGCCGTTGTCGCTCTGCGTGCCACCCGTCCTCCTGTCTTCTGGATGGTCATGATACCCGCTGATCCGGCGCCACATGTCTCACGTGGGACGTTTAGGCCGGCGGGCCAGGGGGAAAACTATCGGACTACTCAGGCGATTGCTCGGGTTCAACGCGCGGAAGACCCTATCGGACTACTCAGGCGATTGGTCGGCAGGCCGGTATCGGACGACTCAGGCGATTGCCGTGCCCGGAGCATGATTTTTCCCGTCCTGTACGCGTTGGCCTCACTGCACTTCTCTCAGCTGACGAAGTATCGGACTACTCAGGCGATTGGTCCTCTCCTCTATCGGACTACTCAGGCGATTGAAGGGCAAAAGTATCGGACTACTCAGGCGATTCCCGCGAGGGGGCTATCGGACTACTCAGGCGATTGAGGGGCAAAAGTATCGGACTACTCAGGCGGTTGGTCCTCTTCCCTATCGGACTACTCGGGCGATTGAGGGGCAAAAGTATCGGACTACTCAGGCGATTGAAGGGCAAAAGCATCGGACTACTCAGGCGATTGAGAGTCATAAAGCGTGTCCAGCACGCACAAGGCAGACCTGCCTGATGATGATCATTCAATCTTTTAAAGATCTTTTTTCAAAAAGAACAATCAACAATCAGAGGGGACCGGCGAGACGATCCTCAGCCTGCCGCGTGACCCGCACGGTCTGCCCCACATCACTTCACCCCCGTTCAAGGGCGGCTCCCGACCGAGGCTCCGCTGCCCTTTTCGCCTGGAAGGCCCTCACGGGCCCTTTCAAGGTCTGCCAAAATGGTTTAGGCCTTCTGGGGCCTCATAAGTACACGCAGGCCCTTCACGGGCCCTTGAGAGGGCAACAGGGGCACGCAGCGTGATGGAGGGACAAGCAGATGAGCTCATCTGCTGTGCGGAGGGGTCTGAATACGCGCGACCGGCCATACTGCGGCACCCTGACTTTCCCCTGGTCCAAGGGGACTGCTCCGCCCCCTACTCATTCCCATGCGCAGGCGGCACGATTCGGGACGTCGTGATGGGTTATGACACGCCTCGGGGAAGAGGGACACGCTGCTGAGCGGTCACCCGTTGTCCAGGGCGTGTCCTCACGGGCATTGATGCGGCTACGGTCCAGCGTGTTCACGCCCATCCACGAGCTTGCCTGGGCACACCTGAGGAACGAACGTGTCCAAGACTCGCGACTGGAGGGGGCGTATCAACTTGATCTCCTGTCGCTCAGGGCCATCCATCCGGCGGAGCAGCATCAAAACATCATTTTCGATGACCATGACCAACAGTGGGCAGCGCACGATGCCGTGACGGCGTATCAGACAATTGATCCACCAACGGTGCCGCTCCCTCGTGGTCTTCTGATAAGACAGGAGGCACCGTGACGCCCTCCCACGCCCTGCCCTGTCCCCGCCCACTCCAGCGTCGTGACCGGCGGCCTGGGCGTGTGAAGGCATCGTGACGCGCGGGTGCCGCAGCCGGTGGCTGGGTGCAGCTGGACCGCTTCTGTTGGCTGGTTTCGTGCTGCTCTGCCTCTGGCTGTCCCTGCGCGATGAGCCCGACGCGGAGAGTGCCCGGGCCGGCATCGTGATCGCCCTGATCCTGGCCTGCCCTCTGCTGGGCCTGGCCGCCCTGTGGCTGCGGGCGACCCTCTCCCTGGCCGCTGGCGTCACCAGCGCCTGGTTTGGCGTGTTCGGGGGCCTCTGGCTGCTGGCTGTGGCGGCCGCGCCGAAAGACCCAGGGGGTCCGTCGACGGCCATCCTGCTGGGCCTGGCCGTGCTGCTGTCCTCAGGCGCGGGGCCCGCCTGGTTCCTGCGACGGCTGCGCCGACTCAAAGATTGAACCTATTCGTTGCTTCCTGATGCGCGCTGGGGACCCTGACCTCCTGAGCTCTCCTGCCGGGCTGTCCCACCGCCCAGCCCGCTCCACCAGCTCTGCTCGCGACCGTGATGACCTGCAAGCCCCATGAACGGCGTGGCAAGGAACCGTGGGGCAGGTCGCCTGACCTCCGGATCGCCGGTCTGTGGAAGCGTCCGCTGAATTTCGGTCGTCGGCACCGGACGACGCCCCCAACGGGAGCCGTCGCCCGCCGGTTCTGTCTCCAGGCCTCTTCCCTCATCACCGGCGGCTTCCGTTTTTGTGTACACATGTGTACACTCGGCCCATGGCCAACAAAACCGTAGGCGTGCGTTCACTGCGGGAGGAACTGCCGGACGTGCTGCGTGAAGTCAAGGAGACGGGCCGTCCCGTCACGGTCACCCGGCATGGCGAAGCCCTCGCCACGATCGTGCCCGGCACGCTGCCCACCGCCGCCCGAGCCCCGCGCATTCTGGCCCTCAACTCCCTCAAAGGAGGGGTCGGGAAGACCACCATCACGATGCACCTCGCGGCGGCCATCGCTGCGGCGGGTGAGCGGGTCACCGTCCTCGACGCGGATGAGGAAGTCAGTGCGCTGCGCTGGCAGCAGCACGCGCAGGCCGACAGCATCAGCCTGCCGTTCCGGGTGGTCGCCGCGGACCGCAACAGCCTGATGCGCCAGGCCCGGGAACTCGCCAGGGACGGCACCGTCGTCATCATCGACACGCCGCCCAACAACCGCGAGATCCTCAAGAGTGCGGCCACGGTCGCGGACGTCGTGCTCGTACCGGTGCTGCCCACCGCGATGGATCTCGACCGGCTGGGCACCACCCTGGAACTCCTGGCAGATCTCGAGGCGGCGCTGCCGAACTTCAACTACGCGATTGTCCTCAACCGCTTCGACGCCCGCAAGGCCATGGCGCACGATGCGAACACGGCGCTCGACCGGCATCCACGCTTCGAGACGGTCATCCGCTCCCTCGCGGCCTACGAGCGCGGCTTCGGCACGGCGCCCAGTGAACTCGAGCAGTTCCGGCAGCTCTGGGAAGAACTCCTCCAGGTGATGGGAAGTGACGCGTGAACAAGTTTGCGCGCAAGGGGGCGGACCGCATGTCGGCAGTGCTGGACCGCGCAAGGGATTACGCCGCGCCGCTGACCGCCACTCCGGAAACAGTTCCGGTTTCGCTCATCGACGCCAATCCCGATCAGCCCCGGCGGCACTTTGACGACGCGGCCCTGCAGGACCTCGCCCGCAGCATCGAGGCTCAGGGGGTCCTGCAACCGATCCTGGTGCGGCCGGTGGGCGGCCGGTACCAGATCGTCTTCGGGGAGCGTCGCTTCCGCGCGGCCGTGCGGGCCGGCCTGACCACCATGCCGGCCATGGTGAAGGCGGTCGCCGACGCGGACGTGCCAGTCGTGGCGGCCCTGGAGAACCTGCAGCGGCATGACCTCAACCGCTTCGAGCAGGTGCGCGCCAAGGTGCAGCTCACGGCGGAGGTCCTCGGCCTGCGGCCGGACGAGGTGCCAGCGCACCTGAAGCGGCTGCGCGCACAGCCGGACGAGCACGCAGAGGACGTGCAGGCAGTTGAGCGCCTGTTCGGCCAACTGGGGGGAGAGCAGTGGCGGTCGTTCGTCGTCAACGGCCTGCCGGTCCTTGATCTGCCGGACCCCATGCGCTCGGCGGTAGAGTCCGGTGGACTCGCCTACAGCAAAGCGCTGCTGATCGGACGGGCGCCGGCCGAGCACCACCGGGCCCTCGTGCGTGACACCCTGGCACAGGGATGGACCCAGCTGGAGCTGCAGCGGCAGATCAAACTGCTGCTCTCCCCCGCCCCGTCCTTGGACGCGGTCGCGGCCCTGAAACGGCGCCTCACCGCGCGGCGACTGGCCCAGCTCACCGCCGAGCAGCGGCAGGAGGCCGAGCGGCTGATGCGGGCCCTGCAGAACCTGCTGGACTGACGCCCACCTACCTGAGCGGCGCCTGAATATCGATATTCAGGCGCCGCTCAGTCGTTGGACAGGTCAAGTCATGCGACCTGACACCCCGGAGGCCACCTTGGTGCACCCCTTGCCGTTGGCGCCTCAGTTTGCTGAGGGCATGTGCTCACGGGGGCGATTGAGAACGGCAAAAGTTGCCTCAGGCGTCAAGAGCTGAAAGTGGAACCGGCCGGGTCACTTCGTTCAGCAGCCCGGTGCAGACCTCCGGGGTCATCGACACACCCAACTGAAGGTCAACACGCCCCCCCGATCAGCCACGGTGCCCGGGGCCTGCCTTCTGGCCCGGCTGCGCCCGACTGCAATCGGTGCGCGCTCCCCCCGCCCCGAAGCGCACGCTGGCCGTGATGGACAGGTCTGCCTTGAGCCTGGCCGTGATGACCGTCCAGGCCGCTTCCTTCCGGCATTTCGCCACGAGGAGACCGCTCTGGTCAATGGACGCCACATCCAGGCGGCTGGACGTCCAGATCACCGCTGGATTCACCCCAGGCGCATCCACAAAGCTCCCCAACCGCTGCTTGTACGGCCAGACCGCCGTGTGCAGTTCCGAACCCAGAATGCCGAAGCCGCGGACCATCGGGGCGTTCACAGCGGGTTGAAGGCGAATCACGAGCGGTGTGGGCGCGACCGGGCCGCACTGATTTTCTTTGACCACCACACCATGTACGGTCACCGGCCTGTACCAGGGGCGGTTGACGGTCACGGTGTAGCGACCGGTGCGCTCCCGGTGCACGGTGACCTGGCGCGTTCCCTGGCGTCCGAGAGACACAGCAGGGGCAGAGGCAGCGTCTGGCAGGACCTGTCCGGCCTCGTTCCTGACCTCGACGGAGACTGGCGGAACGAGCATGGCGGGACAAGCGGAGACCACGGGCTGTCCTGGGCGGGGACTCGGCAGCGGCTGAGGGGTCGGACTGGTCACGCCCCCGGTGAGGGTCAGGGTCAGCAGCCAGGGCTGGATGAACATGGCAGTAACCTACTTTGAATCCCTGCTGCCGGACTGTTGAATCAGCGCTCGATGGCCTCGTTGATGCTGTGCGTCCGGACGTGCCAGCTTGTTCGAGCCCGGCACGGGAGCACTCGGTGGGTGGCCCTCAGCATGTGTCTCCAAAGAATCGGGCCGGACTTACACCGTTATCAATAAAGTGCGTCTGAAAACGTGCTGGCGCAGATTTCCCCGAGCCATCATTCTTGCACGGTAGAGGTCGGAGGTGGAGCGCTCATGACCCGAGCTGCGCACCTGAACGATCTGACTGACGCCGAGTGGAACGTGCTTTTTCCTCTTCTGCCTCAAGCATCACCCATTGGCCGTCCACGGAAGTGGTCGCTGCGAGAGATCCTGGACGGGATCTTTTACGTCCTGCGCGGAGGAATTGCGTGGCGGGCTACAGCCGCACGACCTCCCCCCTTGGCAGATGATCTATCACGACCACCGTCTGTGGAGACTGTGGGGCGTCTGGGAGGCACTTCCTACAGTCCTTTGGGAGCTGGTCCGCCAGCGTGAGGGTCGCGCAGCGACCCCCAGTGCCGCGATCATCGACAGCAAGTACGTGAAAACGACCGAAGCCGGTGGACCTCGCGGCTCCGACGGTGGCAAGACAGTCAGTGGCCGCAAGCGTCACCTGCTCGTCGACACCCTTGGACTCGTCATGACGATCAAGGTGCACGAGGCCGATATCCAGGACCGCACCGGTGCGGTCCTCCTGCTGCGCGACCTGCCCAATGTGTTTCCACGCATGGGGCACGTGTGGGCGGATGCGGGGTACACCGGCAAGCTGGTGAGCGACATCAAGACCCATCTGGGTTGGACGTTGGCGATCGTCAAACATCCCTGGTCTGGGTGGCAGGGCACCTGGGCGCCAAAGGATGCACCTCCACGTGTCGTAGAGGTGCCGAAAGGGTTCGTGGTGCTGAAACGCCGCTGGGTGGTGGAGCGGACCTTCGCCTGGCTGGGACAGTCGCGGCGGATGGCCAAGGACGACGAGGTGCTGGTGGAAACCACAGAGAACCTCATCTATGAGGTCATGATTCGGCTGATGGTGCGTCGCCTGGCAAAAGATCCACCCTGACGGTTTTCAGACGCACTTTATTGATACCGGCATAGGTTAGAATCCATCAGTTGGCGAGGCAGTTCGATGTACCGGACCTGCTGCCAGGCCACCACGAGCTTCGCCTTCAGAACGGCCACCGAGCGGGCATCGGTGGTCTCGACCAGCACTTCGTGGTCGTTGGCCAGACGCCGTGATCTTCACAGCCAGGTGAATCGCCCCGCTCTTATGGAGCGGTTCGGAAATTCGGCGTTGTCGGTGCTGGTGAGTGCGGAGTTCGGCCACTTACAGGTCCAGTCCGACTGGATCTGTAGTGGCGCCCAATCTCCTGTCTCACCATCTGGATTTCGTTGACCTCAGCCGACGAGCCTGCACATGCCATGAGGAAGCGCCCCGGGGAAGGGGCGCTACATCACTACACCTGACCTGTTCACACAGCCTTCCCGCTCTTCTTTCAACCCGCACTGCTCTAACAATCAAGCAGCGAAACGTTCCTGGCCAGAAACTAGCAATATCTATGTTCTATAACCCCTCAGGCAGATCGCCTGAATTTTTCAGTCCCCTAACGGCCACGTCTGACCGCTAGGGAAATCCTATTAGATTCTCAGCATCCTGTCAATACACCCGCTCAACACGCTGTCAAAGTACATGTTTTCAATACACAAACAGCATTCACTCTCTTGAAAGCAATGAACAGCTTCGATTTCCGATTAAAAGAACTACTATTGATACCGGCACCAGTGGGCATCCATCAGTCGCCACGGCAGATTCGGTGTACCGGACCCGCTGCCAGGCGACCACGAGCTTGGCCTTCAGCAGGGCCACTGAACGGGCACAGAAGATCCCCAGTACATTTCGCTTCACATGTGCCCACACCAGCTCGATCGGGTTCAACACCGGAGCGTACGGTGTGGGAGAAACACCAGCGACAGGCGTTCGTGGAGACCCACGAACGCCCGAGTGGCTTTGTACCTGTGAATGCCTGCATTATCCGGCACCACCACGATCCCCCCCTGAACGTGGCGCAGCAGATGCTGGAAAAACCGGGTCACGTTCCCGCTGCGTATCTCCCCGGACTTCGTATGCTGGAAGAATCGACCGTCCGAGGTGATCGCCCCGGTGGTCGAGGGTGTCTCCCAGTTGGCTGGGAGCGAGACCAGCGGCGTCACGACCCTGGTCGACCAGGGTCGCCTTCGCACGCCTTTCAGCGAGAAGCCGACCGCATCCAGGTACACCAGGGTCGCGCCCTCAGCGACCTTTTTTCCCCAACTCCGGCGCCACCTGTTCCCGCCAGGACGCGATCCGGAGTTCGTTGCGCTCAGCCGCCCGTCCATCTGGTATCTGCGGTGTGAAGCCCAACTGGCGAAGAATTTTCCGGACGTGGTCGTGGTGATACCACACCTCGAAATGGCGTCCGATCAGATCGGTGACTCGTCGTGTCGTGCAGCGGTGAGTCGCGAGACCGCACCACCAGCAATGGTGGCCTGCAGGCCACCATTGCGCCGTTGTCGTGCTTTCCAAGTGTAGACCGTATGCACAGAGACACCGAGGTGATCCGCAATCTCTTGATTCCGGTGGGTGCCGCGTTGTCTCTATGCGAGAGCAGCCAGGCGGCGCTTCTCGAGTTGCGCGCGCGACTTGCGTCGGCTGCCAACCAGGCATACGGCACCCCTATCGACTCAGATCTTCGCCGTGATCAATAGAGGTTGCTTTACCTCACAGTGCCGCTTGGTGCTTCATTCTGTCGCATGCCAGCGAAGGCCCGTACGAGGTGGAGTTCGGTGATCTGCCTCTGGTGCTCCACCGACTCCAGGCATACGCCGTAATGGGCACGCGTCAGAGCTTCGCTGTCCGCTTTCCCTTCTCAGCTGCGTCAGACGCGCCGTGAGCACACTCCTTTGAGGGTGCCCCAATTGCGGTTCCAGCCGATTTGCAAATCTCAGCGTACCTCAGCCCGCCTGTT
>NZ_BMPE01000031.1 GCF_014647435.1 Deinococcus radiotolerans
TCCGGGCCTTCGAGCGGGAGAGCGGAGACGGACAACGCAGGGCTGACCTTCTGACGGGGCATAGGCCAAGTCTGCCACGACGCATCATCGTGCCTCCGTTCTGTCCTCAGGCTCTTAAGTTGGGTGAGACGTGGAAGGATTTACCGCTCAGGTATTGAGCCGTGCCTCTAAGGTCAGGACATGCCCGATACCTACCGTGCATGCACTGGGCTAAGCGGTGACGAAATAGATCTGAGCAGGGTCAATCTCTGTGGCGGTCATCAGCACAGGCAACTCATCTTGCCCAATTCCTTCAAGGAGCAGTGCCGCTCTCGCCTGCTCAAAGGCCGTTTGTAACGACCGACCGAAACCGACAGAACTGTAGAACTGCGCGGCAAAGACGCGCGCGACGTCATCGTCCACGGCGTCACTCATGCCGATTGCGGCCTTAATGTGGTTCGTAATGAGCGAGGCCTGCGTTTCTGAAAAGCAGGCGTTGAAGAAGACCAGATCGACCGATTCAGAGACCGTCGCGAGACTGGCGGAAATGGCCTCCGGGGTCACCAGTCGGCTTTCGCCTTGATGCCCTTGAAACACGAGATTGCCATGTTCATCGCCGTGTCCACTGAAGTGAACAATGGTGGGGTTGTTCTCGTTGATGGCCTGCAGAAGATCCTGTGGGCGCGTAGCCCACCAGGTCTTGAAGTTAATGGCGTCCCGGTGCTCTGCCTGTCTTACCATCCGGTCAATGGCTCGGGCTTCTTCATCAAGTTGGAGGGCGCTCTGATCCAGAGGATTGCTGCCCAGAAAGAGGACGGTGATCTTGTCGGGGAGTGTCGTCAGGTCAATGGAGAACTTGCTGCGCGACATTTCTCGGTGCGCCTGCAGTTGTTTATCGAGTTCCCTCGAGATGGCCTGCTGATGCCGCTTCTCGTCATCACGTCGGCGTTTGTCGGCCTGTTCCTGTTGATGGCGCTGGTTGTCCAGCTCCCGCTCCAGGTACCCGAGGTTGCGGTTGAGTTCCGCGCCCTTATCGGCAATCCGCCGTTCAAAATCCGTCACCCTCTTCTCATGCTGATGCGCCGAGTTTTGTTTGTTCTGCAGGTCCCTCAGGTAGGACTGGAGAGAAGAGGCGCTGATGTTGGATGAACTGCTCAGGCGTGACATGACGCTGTGCGCGTCTTTCTGGTACCGGAGTTGCTGAGCGTACTCATTGTCCCTTTGGCGTCTCAATTCGGCGATCTCTCGCTGGAGCCGCTCGACACTCGATCTGTAACTGGAGATAGACATACCTGAACCTCGTGTGCGGTGGCCTCCGCTGCTGGAAGCCACTCAGAATTCTTCGTCGTAGATTGATGATGAACGGTCAAGAAGGTGGCCCTCGGCCTGATCATGGCCGGTCAGGACGGGCTGATAGAGGATGTCTTCCGCGGTGAGGTTTTTCGCTCTGCCATGCTGTTCGGTGAAGCCGAGCGGGATGACCATGTTCGGACTGCCGTCTTCATATGTGGCTTCGTCCCACACCTCGCGTCCCATTCGACTGAAGTGGCCTGCCACTCGAGCCGAAACAAGTCTGGACTCATTAAACTGTGACGGCATCCCCAGGCCGAATGTGTATGTGCCGTGTTCTCGAAGCTGCCAGATGTAGGCGGCGTGCACAGGCCGGTACGAGCTGCTCATCCATGACTTGATTCGGGAAATATGCTGAAACTGTTCTCGAGGGACCTGCAGGTTGCTGCGCCTTGTGTGTGACTGCTTTAATTCAAGCACAAGGAGTGCGGTCGGTAGGTTGACCATGACGTCCACATCCGTCCATGAAGAAGCGCCCTGCTTCCTGTGCTGAGCATAGATAGTGTCGGCCACGAAATCAGCGACAACGGGGATGCCGAATTCGTCGATCAACTGCTGGGCTTCTGCAGGCGTAGGACGCCTCAAGCGTTCCGCGTTTTCTTGTGCGGATGGGTCCTCAATATCGCGGTTTGACCACGATAGATTCGGGCGATCCGGTCGCTGCAGGACCCTGTCCTGGCCAACAAGGACGATCCCATGAGCGGTCCAGTGGTAGGGAATGGCCTTGACACGTGGTAAAACGCCCCACTGAACAGGAACGCTCGCCTCCTGGTTGGCGTTACAGAGGATGTAAGCAGTGTGCTTGCTGATCCAAAGCGTTCGCGGGAATACATCATGGTGAGCCGAAATAATTCTGGCCAGACTCTTCCCGGCTGCGAAGCCAGTACAGAGGCCAATATTCGTGTGTTGACACAGGAAATTGACGAGGTAGTCCCTGGAGGGTAAGGGGACACCCCGATTTTTTGCCTGATCCCTACCGCGCTGAACGTACATACCTACTTGGCCCGCCTTCTCGCGTGAAGACCAGAATGAGGTCGTCCGTCCGACCAACGTTTCGCGTCCATCACCTGTGCTCCTCTCATGCGGCCAGCCTGCTGTTGAAGAGGAAGAATTCACCCGGCTCGACTCCCCCGGTGCCAGGCGCCTCTAGAGGCCCGAGCATCAGGGATCGACGTCTATGGCTGAGTTTTCCCATCTCTGGATAGAAATCAAGGCGCCCAAGAAAGGCGCCCTGACCGTCCTGGTCCGTCAGTTCAATCTTAGTGGTGGGCTTTGGCGATCATGCGCCAACGGATCTGGCCCTGCGCCGCCGTGTGCTGGTGGTGATTCTGTGGCGGCAAAGGATTGCCGCCCTCTGACGTGACCTCCTTCCCACAGCCCATGCACCTGTAGATGCCGGAGTGTGACGTGACGCCGCCTGGGCGGTGTTCCTGATCAAACTCCGCTCCCTCACTCTTGTCGAAATAATTGCCATATTTGTACGAGGCCATCTGATCCTCCCTGGCACCCGGGTCGAGACGTGCTGACGCGGGGCCTCCCACTGAACACAACGGACATGACGTTCGGAACGCCGTTAAAACGACACCTGTTCCAGAATCTGATCCACGCAGGAACTCCGCTGCGAATGGTTGTCCGCGGTCGCCCACGCCCCGGAGGACGAGGTCACGCCCTGCAGGGCATCAACCCGCATGCACCGCCAGTTGCTCGTGTGGCCAGAACCGGTGGGGACGGCCCCACGGCTACTGTTACCCCCCGACTGGTACGCGAGCAGGTTCACGGTTCCGTTCTTGTATCCGATCACGTGCGGGCACAGCACCCGGTGGTACCCGTCGTACGTGGCCTCGATGGGCTGTTTGGCGCGAATGGCGTTCCGGATCAGGTCAATGGTTGCTTGTGTCACGTGAGGTCTCCTGAGGTTGTGAGGGGCGTTACTCCAGGCCGTAGTCGTCAATTCCACCGGCGTCCGGAGTGGCCACGGCTGGTGGTGTCGGCGTGGTGAGGGTCTCGGCCCGGGCGACGCTGAGCAGCGCGCTCAGCAGCACCAGGACCAGGCGCAGGGAAAGGGTTCGGGTCGTCACGCCGGAACGCTATTGACGGATCGGACACGCATCGGAAATGCTGTCCTGGTGCAGGCAGAACATGATTTTTCGCAGGGCCGATACCCCCAGGTCATCTCCGATCTGGCCGGCATCCGGCCGCTCTCACCGCGGGCCTGGGCGCTGCTGGGGATCAGCCACCTGCGCCTCGGTCAGCTGCACGACGCAGAACCGGTACTTCAGCGGGCGCTTGCGCTGGGGGACGCGGAAGCCGCCGTCGAGTACGGCAATCTCCTCCGCGCACAGGGGCGCTTCGCGGACGCGAACCGGCACTTTGTCGCCCACGAACCGGAACCCGGTACGGAACTGCACGCCCGGTGGCGCCGCTGGATGGGCGTCACGGCCTTTCAAGCCGGGCACGTGGAGGACGGTATCGACAGCGTGGAGCGCGCCGCCCGCGCGTACCTGGCATTGGGGGATGAGGACGGGGCGGCGCGCACCAGCGTGTCCCTGGCGCGGATGCTGGTCCGCTCCGGACACACGGACCGCGCCGCCCGGCTCTACCGTTCGCTGCTGCCCACCCTGCCGGCCGAGCCCAATCCCCTGCCGCGCCTGACCGCGCTGGCTGGGTGGTTGGACCTCCTGCTCGCTGGGGGTGACGAGGCCAGCCGCGACGAGGTCATGCTGGAAGCCTCGGCGCTGCTGCGGGCTACCCCTTCGGAACACGCCCGGTTGCCGGTGATGGCCTGCCTCGCCCAACTGCATGCCCGTGAAGGGCACGCCCGGCAGAGTGCAGCCGTCCTCCAGGACATGCTCACGCTCACGGTAGGCCTGCAAGGTTATGAGGCCCGTGCGTGGGTGCACGCCCACCTGGCCGAACACCACGCGCGGCAGGGCCGCCTGAGTGAAGCGCATGCCCAGCTGCGTCAGGTGCCGCAGGTGGACCAGCCGTCCGCCCACGTGTGCTTCGTTCAGGGGCTCATTGCCGCCCGGCAGGGCCTGTGGTCCAAAGCCCGCCCTGCCTTCGAAGGGGCCCTGCGGCAGGCTACCGATGAGCGGCGGGCGCTGCTGGCCGCCCGCGCCCAGCTGCACCTGGCGTCCGCCCTGTACGCCGACGCGCAGCCCGAAGCACTGCAAGTGCTTGAAGAGGCCGCGGACCGGCTGCTCCGGCTGGACCTGACGGCCGCGCTGCACGCTGACCTGGCTGATTGCGCGGAGGTGCTGTACGCCGGCCTGCTGGATCCGTACCTGGCCGCGCTGGCCGCGCCGCTCCGGCCTGGTCGGGGACCATTGCGCGCCGGGGCCCTGCAGGCCGACACGCTCCACTTGGAACTCATCACGCTGGGCCGGCCAGCCGTGAGGCTGGAAGGCGAGACGCTGCCAGTCAGTTCGGACACCACGGCGCTGCTGGTCCTGCTGGCGCAGAAGCCCGGGTTGACGCGGTCGGATCTCGAACGCCTCCTCTACCCGGACAAGGCGCCCACCGCGGCCACCGCCGCTGTCAAAGCCCACCTTCTGGAGGTGCGCCGCAGCCTCGGCGCAGGGACGCTCCTGCGGTCCGGGCCGTACCACGAGCAGCAGTACAGGCTCGCGCCGCACCTGGCAGTCACCGTGGACGCCGACGTCCTAGAAGGCGCCCTTCAGTCCGGGCGAACGCCCCTGGTCCTGGCCACGTGCCAGGGCCCGTTCCTCCCGGACCACCCGAGCGACTGGGCGGCCGAACAACGCGAGCACCTGCAGGCAAAGGTCAGCGCGTACGTGATGGCCGAGGCGGCCACGACGCGGCGGCGACAGGCGCACCCAGAGGCCGAGCAGCTCTGCAGCACCTACCTCTCAGCCCACCCAGACGACCTGGCTGTGCACGCGGAACGCGTCGCGGCCGCCCGGAGCTTGCGTGATCCACTAAAACGCCAGACCGCTGAAGTACAGGCCAGACAGGCCGGACTGGACGTATGACGGGTGGATGGTCTGAAGTGGCCAGGCTGGGCATTCCTGACCCGTACCTGGCGCACGACGGTGTCGGGGCGCATGATCAGCCGACAGCCAACTCTCTGGTTCAGTCCTCCAGAAGGGATCTCGAGGCACTGGGCGATACGCGAAACAGCGTGGATCCAGGAGTCGGCTCACGATTCACAACTTATGGGGAGTAAGGGCGGCCCATCTTAGGAAGGTTCTTTGATGCGTGCCCGCTTCGGTTGCGCCAGCGCACGTTCGTACAGGCCGGTCAGGCGCGTGAGGTTCGGGCTGACCAGTTCCACCAACGCGACGGGCAGGGGGGTCCCAGCTTGCAGGTCGTCGGCGTCCAGTTGGTCGAGCGTGGCCAGTTCTTCGGGAATGTGATTGTGGTACGTGGGCACAGGCGTCCGCTTCGATCGGCTCATATCACCTTCCTACGGTCACTGTACTGCTGGAAGCAGGGCTGGCGCTGCCCGCGGCCCAGTTCGATGGGAGCGCAGTGGACGCGCGGCAACGTCTTGAATCCCCCGCTCTGTAGGAAGTTGGAACAGAGTTACAGAGCGTAGTCGATGCCACTCAAGTGAAATCGGTGGCCGGAGGGGCTACCTGCTGCCAGAATGCTTGAGCGTCCTGGCAGTAGGTTGCCAGAATCCCACAGTGGATGGACACGCTACCCTCCCTGTTCGCAGAAACGCATCAAGGCATGCACTCAGCAACCGTCCATAATCCCCAGTAGTAGAGGGCCAGTTGCGTGCGGTTGGCCAGCCCGAGCTTGATATAGATGCGTCCCAGACCGTTTTTGACGGTGCCTTCTGTGATGTGAAGCTCACGGGCGATGCGTTTGTTCTCCAGGCCCATGGCGGTGAGTTGAAGCAGTTTTCGCTCTGAAGAGGTGAGGAGGCTGTCATGCCGGGGGGTCTGACGGAAGGATTCGCCCGCTGCCGCTCGCTTGAGGGCGCCGGCCACGTCGGCAACGGTGCAGCTACCGGCCAGCAGGGCCGCGGGTTGCAGACCCCAGAGATCCTCCCAGTATTCCGGGCAGGGGCTGTTGGTGACGACGACGGTGGTGAGGCTGAGGTTGGAGCGGAGCTGCTGCAAGGCGTTGCCCCATGGCGCGTCCATAATCAAGGCAATTCGGGCATTGTCGGTGGTGACCCAGCCGTACCGCCGGAGGGTCGCTGTCAGATCGGACGCAGAGGCGTAGGCTGGTACGCCGCAGATCAGTTGATAGGGCTGCCCGAGTGGGCCAAATCGAATCGCCTGGTCCGTCATAGGGCCAGGGGTGGGGCAGAGATACCCTTGAGGATTGTGCAGATGCCATCCACAGGGGCAATCTAGCCGACCCGTCGGACGTCATTTCGCTCATGTGACCGGGGGAGATGGAAGCTGACCACGCGCGAGTGGAATGATGGAGAGCTTGGCGTTCTGTACGGCGTCGGCCGTGCTGATGTTGAGTCCCAGGCGTTCGTCGTGCAGGCTCTTGACTCTGCCCGTTATTTGTACCAATGTATTAGCAACATGACACAAGACTCGACGGATGAACGGGGGGTGCTGGATTGGATCACGCCGCAGATCAACCCACACAGCGGCATTCCCATCTACGTCCAGCTGACGCAGGCCTTTACCCGCGCGATCCAGCGCGGCACCCTCCGCAGCGGCGACGCCCTTCCTACAGTCCGGCGCTTGGCCAGCACCCTGAGACTGGCGCCAAACACCGTCACGCGCGCGTACGCCGAACTGCAGCGGCAGGGCTTAATTGAAAGTCGGGCCGGGGCCGGCACGACAGTCTGCGCGCTCGCCGCCACCCACTTCATCGATGAGGCCAGCAGGCAGGTCCTCACAGAGGAGTTGCACGATGTCCTGCACCGCATGCTCGTGAGTGGAATGACCATGCAGGACATTGATGAGCTCTGCCAGCAGTTCACCGCGTCCAAGCGGATGGAGGCCTTATGAACGCACTCCAAGTTGAAGGCTTGTTGGCCCGGCAGGGGCGACGCGCGGTGCTCCGAGGCGCTGACCTGAGTGTGACCCGGGGGTCGATTACCGCACTGCTCGGTCAAAACGGCAGCGGGAAGTCGACCTTGATGCGCAGTGTGCTGGGTCTACATCCACGTCAGGGGGGCCAGGTCCGCATTCTGGACCTTCCGCCCAACGCGAAGGGCCCACAGGTGCGCCAGCGCGCGACGTATGTGCCCACCGCTGGCGCCGTAATGGTGCAGGAAACCGCGCGTACGCATTTCTCGTTCGGCCGCCGCGTCTACCCGCGTTGGAGTATGGAGCGCGCCCTGGAGACAGCGGCCGAATTACACGTGCCGCTGGATCAGCGTGCGGGCCGGCTGAGCACCGGTCAGCGCATGGGTCTGGCCCTGGCGTATGCGCTTGGGAGCGGCACGGAGGTCATGCTGCTGGATGAGCCCACCAACGGACTTGACCCGGATCACCGCATCCTGTTTGCGCAGCTGCTCGTCGCGTATGCCTCGGAGGGCAACAGCGTCCTGCTCAGTTCGCACGTGCTGCACGAAGTGGAAGGTCTCGCTGATCGCGCCGCTTTCCTGAAGGATGGGCGGATCATTCTTGAAGCGGATTTGGATGAACTGCGCACCCAGCATGCCATCGTGCAGGCTATTTTGCCCGGCGTTGTTCCAGCCGGTACTATTCAGAATCTGCGCGCCCTGCCGGGCGTGCAGGGCTTTGAGGTGCAGGGCCGCACGTTGACCGTGCATGTCCAGGGCGGTCGTGAAGCGCTCCTGACCGCGCTGGCCAGCTTGCGACCGGTGGACGTTCAGGTGAAGCCACGTCCGCTCGCAGATGCTTACGCGGAGCTGCTTGGTGGTGTGGCGTGAGCTGGCTTGAATGGCGGCACGTCCGGCTGCCCCTCCTCCTCCTGGGCGCGCTTTCCCTGATCATCGGGCTCGGCTACGCGGCGCGAGTCCTGCAGGGCCTCCCGCCATTTGCCGCCGTGCATGAACTTGGTCCGTGGGCGACCGGAACGGTATGCACGGTCTACGCCGGCTTGCTGGCGGACCAGGAATCGACGTGTAAGGTGGGCCTCCTGTTTGCCGGTCGCTGGTTCGATTGGTGGGCGCCGCTGGTGGCCACGTTGGTGGGCGCGTGGTTCGGAAGCCGGTTCAACAGTGGCATGGGGTTCCTGCGCCTTCAGCCACTCGCCACTGGACGGATTCTGGGCGTGCGGCTGGTGTCAGGGCTCGCGGCCATCACCACGGTGGTGCTGCTGGGTGCGTTTCTGGCGAGCACTCGGGGGGCGCTTGACTTCACGTGGTGGTCCAGCAGCGAGGTGATGCGTTCAGAGTTCTGGATTGGTACGGCCCTCGTCTGGCTCCGGGGCGTCGGGGTGTTTGTGCTCGCGGCACTCCTGGTCCAGCTGACGCCGCCCGCAGTGGCCGCGCTGGCTTCCATCGCCGCCAGTCTTGCCGTCCTGGGCTCGTCGATCGATCCTTTCCTGCGGAAGGTGACGCTGGTGTATACGCCTGAGCAATTTGGCCCGCTGTCGCAGAAGGAAGCGATCCCGCTGCACGTCGTTCAGGCCTTTATTGCGGGCCATCTGCCCACCCGCGTTGAAGCGGACATGCCGCTCCTGGCGGGGACAAGTGCTGGACTCCTCGCGCTCGGGGTCCTGATGGCTTTGCTGTTCGCCCGCACTCGCGTGAGGTGACGGGGCGGCGTGACGTCCTGCGCTGTCAAGGTGCCATAAGTCATATCTGGGCGTGACCGTAGCTTGTTGCAATGTATTAATACGATGCGTAGATTTGCCGTACAGGGCCCTGTGGCACGTGCGGCAATCACTCCTTCGTCACTCATTCCACCGAGGTACGCCATGAAGAACCTGTTTGCATTTCATATGGGTAAACCCGCTGATCAGGGCAACATCGTCAACGTCGAAGGCCACTACGATGCCGGCGCTCAAGTCTGGGTCGGTAACACCGACGCCACGGCCAGCAACACCAGCACGGTGACCGAAATCAAGTACTACACGAACCCGGGTGGCGTTTACGACGGGAAGCAAGCGGACACCGACACAGAAAACGCTTGAGTGCTGAGGGCACGCGGTTTGCGCGTGCCCTCTCTTCGGTCGGCCCTTCCGGGACAGCCGATCCTCAACCACACCCCACCTTCCCCCACCTGAGGACTCCATGCGCGACCAGACCATCGTCATCGTCACGAATGAAATCGACGCCCACGCGGACGCGATGCTGACCCACCTGCAAGAGCAGGGCCGCGACGTGTTCCGACTGCATCCGGCACGGTGGTAGTAATGGAACGGAGAGTCGGGGTTTATTGAAATCAGAGCGTGATTTTATCCGTTTGTGACGGCACATTCCTTCCACGCGCTGTTCATCTCATTCCCAGCCTGGTCTCCAACCCATTCAGAAAGGATCGGGTGGCGTAGGAAACCTGGTCCAGAGGCAGGCTGACTCGGCTCAGCGGACGGCGCAACTCGGGCAAGTCCAGGGGCAGCCGGACCAGCACCCCCGACTGCACTTCCCGGCGCACCCGCAGTTCCGGCAGCAACGCAACCCCCAATCCCTGAATGACCGCTTCCTTGACAGCCTCAGTGCCAGGTAGTTCCAGCCGATTGCTGCCGACCATCCTGGTGTGCGCCAGCGCCTGCTCCGCCACCTCCCGGGTACCGGAACCGTGTTCCCGCCAGATCAGTGGCAGCACCGTATCTGCCGGGAATGAGTCCACCAGTGGATGATCAGGGGCGGCCACCAACACCAGCTCGTCGTGTCCGAAGACCTGGACCTGCCACTCCGCAGGCAGAGGGCCTGGTGGGCCCTCGATCAGTGCCACTTCGATCTGACCTGCCTGGAGCAGCCCCATGACCTCCTGGGTATTGCCTTGCCGGATCTCGAAGGCCACGCCCGGATACTGGGCATGGTAGGACGCCAGGGCCGCAGGCAACAGGGACGCGGCAATCGTGCTGCTGGCCGCCAACCGCAGGGTTCCCGTTTCCAGGCCCTGACGCTCATGGACGTAGGTGCGAGCGCCGTCCATCACGCGGCCCAGCGCCTGGGCGTGCACCAGCAGGCCCTCGCCCGCCCCGGTCAGCGTCACCCCGGTCCGGTGCCGCCGGAAGATAGGCTCTCCGACCGCCTGGGTCAGCAACTTGAGCTGGCTGGACACGGCGGGCTGAGTCAGGTTCAGTTCCTCGGCGGCAGCGCTCAGACTGCCCAGCCGCGCCACCCGCACGAACGTCAACAGATGCTCCGGATTCAGGGCCATGCCAGATATATATATTTTTTGCCTCAGTAAAATCAACTCTAATTTGAGTTTATAATACGGGACATCTATCCTTCATTCATGACTGCTTCGCCTCTATTTGCCCGCCAGGACAGTGCCTTGACTGTCGTGCAGGCCTTCACGCCCAACTGGTTCGCCGCGACCATGGGCACCGGCATCCTGGCCCTGATGCTCCCGCACCTGCCGCTGCCCGGCACTGCACTCCTGGGTGAAGGTCTGTGGGTGCTGAACATGGTCCTGCTGGTCCTGTTCACGGCCCTCTCAGTGGCCCGCATCGCCCTGTTCCCGAAAGACAGCCTGGCTACGCTGCACCACCCGGTCCAGAGCATGTTCCTGGGCGCCGTACCGATGGGCCTGGCAACGGTCATCAACGGCCTGATCGCTTTCGGCGTCCCGCGCTGGGGCGAGGGCGCGGCTGTGCTGGCCCGCGACCTGTGGGCCTTCGACGCCCTGCTCTCGGTGGGGGTCGGGTTGCTGGTGCCCTACCTGATGTTCACCCGGCAGGACCACGCCCTGGAGCGCATGACCGGCGTGTGGCTGCTGCCCATCGTCGCCTCGGAGGTGGCCGCCGCGAGCGCCGGACTGATCGCGCCGCACCTGGACACCAGCAGCGCGACCACGCTGGTCTACGCCGGATACGTGCTTTTCGCGCTGTCGGTGCCGCTGGCCCTGATGGTCATCACGGTGCTGATCCTGCGGCTGGCCCAGCACAAGTTGCCCACCCCCGACCTGGCCGTGAGCATGTTCCTGCCCCTGGGGCCGCTGGCGACGGGTGCCCTGGCCCTGCTGCAACTGGGCGAGGCCGCGCCGCGCGTGCTGGCCGCGCAGGGGCTGGGCGAACTGGCCCCGGTATTGACCGGGCTGGGACTGGCGGGCGGGCTGGTGCTGTGGGGCTTCGGGGCGTGGTGGCTGGCACTGGCGACCCTGACCACCCTGCGGTTCGTGCGCCGGGGGCTGCCCTTCAACCTGGGCTGGTGGGGGCTGACCTTCCCGCTGGGGGTCTACACGGCAGCGACCTTTGGCCTGGGCGCGCTGACCCATTTGGACGTCTTTACCCATCTGGGCCACGTGTTCGTGGTGGTCCTCACGGCGCTGTGGGGACTGGTCACGGCGCACACCCTGCGCGGCGTGTGGCGCGGCGAGTTGTTCGGCGTGCCCCCCCTCTCGCGTGAAACCGGGCTGCCCCGTCCCTGAGCCTGCTTTGACTTCTATAGATTCCCCTCGTCCCCTCATTCACCGGAGGTCCACCATGTCCGACGACCGCACCCCCATGACCCGCCGCGCCGCCCTGGGCCTGCTTGGCAGCGCCGGAGCCGCCCTGACCCTGGCCGCACCGCTCAGGCGCAGACGACTGTGACCACCGGCACCGCCCCCATCTTCAGTGGCCCTGGTCCGCTGGACGGCTGGAATGGCCTGGGACCGCTGATCGCCCTGCCACAGAAGGTTCCGCTGATCCGGCTGGTGGACCGCCCCCCGCTGTACGAGACGCCCCGCGTCTACTTCCAAAGCCCCTTTACGCCCGCCGCCGCATTCTTTGTGCGCTCGAACTTGTCGCTGTTTCCGACCAATATCGACCTGAAGACCTAACGGCTGAAGATCGAGGGCAACGTGGGCACGCCGCAGTCGTTCAGTCTGGCGCAACTGACCCAGGACTTCGAGGCGGTCAGCGTGAACGCCGTGATGCATTGCACGTGCAACAGCCGCAGTCGCTTTCAGCCGCGCCGTCCAGGCGGGCAGTGGGGCAACGGCGCGATGGGCCTGCGTGACCTGCTGGGGAAAGCGGGCGTGAAATCCGGCAGCGTGCAGGTGCAGTTTCAGAGCCTGGACAAGGGTGCGGGCGCACCCGGCAGCGGTGGGGCCGATTACAAGAAGAGCCTGAACGTGAACGACCCTGTATTGGACGAGTGCATCGTGGCCTACGCCATGAACGGCCAGCCGCTGCCGATGGTCAACGGGTTTCCGGTGCGACTGGTCGTGCCCAGCTACTTCGCGACGTACTGGATGAAGCCCCTGAGCTTTATCCGGATCCTGACCAAGCCCGACGACAACTTCTGGATGGCGACCGCTTACCTGCAACCCGACAACCTGCGCGGCACGACCACTCCAGAAGCCGTGAAGGCCAAGACTGTGAAGTTCCGGCCCGTGGGCAGCATGCCGGTGCGCTCATTCATCGTGACGCCTGACGAGACGGTCAAGGCCCCGGCAGGATTGCCCCTGAACGTGCAGGGACTGGCGATGAGTGGTCGCGGCGCGGTCACGAAGGTGGAGGTCTCCACCGACGGGGTAGTTGGCTGGTAGTTCCAGCCAACTACCATTGCATCCAGAACATGTACTCTGCGCATAGAGGAAGGTATGTATGCTGCGCCCATTCCCCGCCGAAACTGGCGTCGACCTGTATCACCCGGGCCAATGGTGAACCTACTCGAACTTCGGGTATCGTCTACATCTGACACCGCACATCAGCGGCTGATCGTCCAACTGCAGCATGGGCAGGACGACGCCTTGAGGGAACTGTACGATGACCTGTCCGGCGTCACCTACCGCGTCTGCCTGCGGATGCTGGGCACGCCGGAAGACGCCGAGGAGGCGCTCCAGGACACCTTCGTTCGGCTCGCGGACCGGGCCGATGTATATGAACCGTCGCGGGGAACCGTCAAAACCTTCGTGCTGACCATCGCCCACCACCTCTGTCTGGAACGGCTGCGGACCCGGCGCGCCCGTCCACAGCGGCAACAGGAATGGGAAGACGACCGAGCGTTCGATGTGCCTGCTCCCACTGCCCGTGATTCGCTGGACGAGGCCCTGGTACAGTCCGCCCTGGCCGGCTTACCGGACACTGACCGGGCCCTGCTGGAAGCGATGTTCTTCGGTGGCTACACCCACGCTGAGATTACCACCCGCACCGGCCTGCCGCTCGGCACCGTCAAGAGCCGGTTGCGCCGCGCCCTGCTGAAACTCAGAGAAAGGATGCTGCCATGACCCGTCAACCAGACCGTTCCAGCGGCGACCATCCAAGCGACCTGCTGCCTGAATACGTCCTGGGAAGCCTCGATACGGCACAGGCCGTGAATGTGGAGAGCCACCTGCTGAGCTGCGCTGTCTGCCGCGCTGAGGTGGGCCGGCTGCGTGACGCCCTGTTCTCACTGGCCAACGATTTGCCCGGCGTCCCAGCGCCAGCAGGGAGCTGGGAGAAGATTCAGGCCCGGCGGGGCGTGGTGTCTCCTGAACGTCTGTCCGCACAGGCGTCACTGCCCTCGGCCCCTTCCAGGTGGCTTCCAGTCTGGCCTCTGGCTGCAGCCGTCGCTCTGATCGTGGCGGTCGGGGGGTACCTCCAGCTCGGTCCGGCCCAGCCTGCGGCGACCGCTCAAAGCAGCGTGCAGCAGTGGCAGCAGGGGGCGAGACGTCTCACGCTCGCCTCGAAGACCGGTGTGCCCTACGGGGCCATGTACGTCAGGTCGGATGGCCGGGCGCTGCTGGTGCTGGACAGACAGGCCGCACCGGGGCAGGTGTATCAGGCGTGGGGACGGCGGACGAGCGGGCCGCGTGCGGGCGTACCGACCAGCCTGGGGCTGACGGGCGGCACGGTGCTGGAGGTGTCGTGGCGCGGGTACGACTCGGTGGGCGTGAGCACCGAACCCGCCGGGGGTAGCCCGGCCCCGACCCACCCACTGGGCCGCACCCGGCTGCCCGAACTCTGAATGCATCCAAACGGGCGACGCCCGGCATACGGGAAGGTGGAGGCACCACCATGACCCATATGACGACCGCCCGCACTCTGACCCTCACGTTCACCCTCGCGCTCCTCACGCCCGTGATGGCCCAGACTGCTCCCGTGCAGACCGCTTCCGGCCAGACCGCCCCGGCGATACAGATGAAGATGACCGCGCTAGCGCCCGTCACGCTGCGCCGGGACGCCCGGCTCGGCACCCTGCTGACCGGGCCGACCGGCCTGACGCTCTACACCTTCGCCAAAGACGCGCCGGGAGTGAGCAACTGCGAAGGCGTGTGCGCCACCAACTGGCCGCCCCTGCTGCTGAGCGAAGTTCCGCGCCTGCCCGCCGGACTGAGCGGCAAGTTCAGCCTGATTTCCCGCAAGGATGGTCAGACCCAGCTCAGCTACGATGGCGCGGCGCTCTACAGCTGGAAGGGCGACGCCAAACCCGGTGACATCAACGGTCAGGGCTTCATGAACGTCTGGCACGCGGCCAACGCCGGCCCGAGCGTGCAGGTGTCGCGGGTGGACGATCTGGGCATGGTGCTGGCCGGGCCGACCGGCCTGACGCTCTATACCTTCGCCAAGGACGCGCCCGGAGTGAGCAACTGTGAGGGAGCCTGCGCCACCAACTGGCCTCCCCTGCTGGTGGCGCAGTTCCCGGCCACCGGCCTGACGGCGGGCGTGGCGGTGCGCGGCAAGCTTGGCACGCTGACGCGCAAGGATGGCAGCCTTCAGGTAACCTACAACGGCCTGCCTGTATACAACTGGAAGAACGACCTGAAGCGCGGTGACGCGCTCGGCGAGGGCTTCATGGGCGTTTGGAGCGCTGTCCGTCGCTGAGGAAGGAGAGGAGCGGCTCACGCCCTGTTCCTGAACGATCAACGTCAGCAGGCAGAGCGGAGTCAGACCAGATTCCGTGGTCAGGGCCGCCTACCAGGCGAGCTCTTTCCTGCCGAAAAAAAAGATCCTCGAGGAGTTCCATGTCAAACCACTTCATCCGCACCCTGACTCTATGTTCTGCACTCTTCCTTTCGGCCCCCGTCTTCGCTCAGTCGGTGGGTGACCGGGTGTACACCGCTGACCAGAGTTCCAATACCGTCTCGGTCATTGACCCAGTCGCCCTCAAACTGTTGGGCGTCATTTCGCTGGGCACACAGGCGCCCGCCGCACTCTCACCACTGTACAAAGGGGAATTGCTGGTTCACGGCCTCGGCTTCTCACCCGACGGAAAGACCTTGGCTGCCGTCTCCATAGGCTCGAACTCAGTGACTTTGATTGATACCGCCACCAACGCGGTGCGCGGCAAGGTCTACCTGGGCCGCAGTCCCCACGAGGCGTTCTTCACCCCGGACGGACGTGAACTGTGGGTGGCCGTGCGTGGCGAGAACTACGTCTCCGTCGTCGATCCCGTGCATTTTACCGAAACGCGCCGTATTCCTGTTCCGGACGGCCCTGGCATGGTGCTGTTCAATCCGAAAGCGCCTTACGCCTATGTGCCTTCGAGTTTCACCCCGGAACTGAGTGTCATCGACACGCGCACGTACCGGGTCGTGGCGCGGGTCCCGCAGGCCAGCCCATTCAGCCCGAATCTGGCGGTCAGTCCGCAGGGCGATCAGGTCTGGTTCACCCTCAAAGACAGCGGCAAAACGCAGGTCATGCGGGCGCGCCCACCCTTCGACATCACGGCGACGCTGGACAGCGGCCCCGTCACCAACCATGTCGCCCTGGCCGATACACCCACGGGCCGCTTCGCCTATGTCACTGTGGGCGGCCTGAACGTCGTCAAGGTATATACGCGCGACGCTGCGCCCCGGCTGGTGGCGACCATTCCGACGGGGGCACTCCCCCATGGTGCCTGGGCCGCGCCGGACGGGAAACGGGTGTACGTAGGACTGGAAGCGGCAGACCAGGTCCAGATCATCGACACAGCCAGCAACACGGTGACTGGTCAGGTTCCCACCGGGCAGTTGCCACAGGCGCTGGTCTATGTGCCCGGCGCAGTGCGCTCAGGTGCGGGCACAGCTCACTTACAGCCCCTGGACAGCACGAAAGCCACACTGACCCTGACCTTGACTTCCGGGAGCGCAGCCCGGGCCACCGTCAGCGTCAATCCCCTGGGCCTGGTCGATCTGGTGCAGATCGTCGCGACAGGACTGACCCCGAATACGGCGTATGTGCTGCGCCTGACCGGGCCAACGGGGCAGGCGCAGGACCTCGCCGCCCTGATGACCACGGCCCAGGGCGGCGTGACCGCACAGACCATCGGGCCAGTCAAGCAGCTCCTGAATGCCCCGCAGGGTGCCGGTCAGCTGAGCGTGGTGGCCAAAGTAGGCGGGGCGACCGTGCTGGTGCAGAGCAAGTGAGGCGGGTCGCCCTTGTCCTGCTGCTCACCGGCGGCGCGTTCGCTGCGGGCAATACCTTCCAGGGTCTGATGGACTCGGCCATGATGCGGATGCACGCGGGTATGCACGCGGCGACGCCTTCCGGCAACCCGGACCGTGATTTCCTGACCATGATGATTCCGCATCACCAGGGGGCAGTGGACGCCGCAAAGGCCGAGCTCCTCTACGGGAAGGACCCGCAGGTGCGGCGACTGGCCCAGGAAATCCTGACGGAACAGGCGCTGGAGATCGACTACATGCACCGACTTCTGGAGTCCAGAACAGCGGCTCTGCAGGGGCAGAATCAGCCCTGAATTGGACGTCAGGTCGTGTACAGATGAAATGTGCTGGAGGGCCGGGAGCGATGGATCACTCCCGGTCTTTCCTGAATGGACTGGTGAATTATCCCGACTTCATGTGTCTCCTGCTTTGGAGACACCCACCGCCCTATCCCTGAACATCGAAGGCCGCGAAGGGTTCAAGTACGCACAGTCGGTCAGGGAGACCCCTGGTGTGCAGGTTGATCAACAGGGCGTCCAACTGAGTCAGTTGGCCGAGAATTTGAACGATGATGGGCTGCTGGGCCGGGCGCATCTCCAGAAGGATGGGGTTGGCGACCTGACCGCGCCGTCCAAATCCGCCTGCTCCGTGCTGGGCAAACGCCAGTGTCAGGTCAAGGGCACGGGCGGTCTCGATGACGACATCTGCCAGAGGCCGACCTTCCAACTGATCTCCGGCACGCGTATAACAGCGCAGCAAACACAGTGGTTCAGCCCCACTCATCGATGTTCACCGCGCCGCATCAGGCGACGAACCGCCTGGCGGGTGATCAGGAGATCAGGCAAGGTCAGGGCCACCTCGGCCAGGAACGTTTCCAGCTGCGTGGTGGAGGCGACGCATTCGACAACCACAGGAAGGTCAGGGGCCCACTGAAAAGCGCGGTTGCGGTGAATCTGGCCATCCTGGCCATAGCCGATACTCCCGTGGGTGACGGTGGCTCCAGGAAGGCCTGCCCGCTGTGCTGTAGAGACCAGCCAATCGTAAGCCGTTTCGCTGCCCACTTTGTCGGTGCTGCCCAAGTAGCAGCGGAGCAACTCTGCATCCTGCCACGTCATAATCCACCTTCGAGCCGGATGGCCACCCAGCGCCCGAGCAGGACGGCCACGTAGCCCAACACCAGATTGCCGACGATGTAGAGCGAGGCGCGCAGACTTTCGCCGCTGCGCAGGAGCAGATCACTTTCCCAGGTGAACGTGCTGAAGGTCGTGAAGGCCCCGACGAAGCCGGTTCCGAAAGCCAGACGCCACTCGGCACTGACCAGACCCCGGGCGTTCAGGGCAATCACTAGCCCCAGGAGAAAACAGCCCAGCACATTGATCACCAGCGTCCCGAGCGGAAACGCGGCCCAGGCCGTAGGGCCGAGCCGGGTCTGGATCACCAGATTGAGACCGTAACGCGCCAGTGCACCGCAGGCGCCGCCAAGTGCAATTCCTATCCAGATGGGCATAGCTTCCCCCTGCGTCCTGAAGGGTAGGCATTATCAGCCGGACACGGGGCGGTTCTGAAAGGCGAATGCCATCGCCTGGAGTCTCAAAATACCAGATGACCAGGGGGTCGTCGATCCTTGGCGGGAAAAACAGCGGATAGCGGCCACGGGTATGCCCATCTTGCAGGAGCCTCCAACCCGCCCAATGTGGGGTCACGACACGGATCAGTCCTGACTGTACGCTAAGGTTGCAGAAACGGCCGTTTCCGCAATAGGTTTCGGCCTCTGACCAGCTGCGCCTCCCCGCGTTGCACATCCATATTGCACAATACTCCTCATTGGCAATAGGCTGACGCAACAAGGGGAGGCGCTATGCAGCTTGGGTACGCTCGCGTCAGCAAACAGCAGGATCAGGACACCGCCGCCCAACTCCGCGCCCTGAAAGATGCCGAAGTCGAGCGCGTATTCACCGAACACGCGTCCGGGGGCCGCTGGGATCGACCTGAATTACACAAGTTGCTCGCCCAGCTCCGGCCAGGCGATATCGTCGTCGTCTGGAAGCTGGATCGGCTCAGCCGCAGCCTGAAGGATGTCCTGCACCTGATGGAGAAGATCGAAACTGCTGGTGCAGGCTTTCGCAGTCTCACCGAAGCCATTGACACCACGACACCAGCAGGCCGGATGATGATGCAGATGGTCGGGGCGTTCGCCGAGTTCGAGCGGGCCATGATCCGCGAGCGCACCAGGGCCGGACTGGAGCAGGCCCGGCGGGAAGGCCGGGTGGGCGGCCGCAAACGCAAGCTCACCTCCACACAAGAGCAGGAAATCCGTGACGCGGTGAACTCTGGGCGGCACACTGCGGCGCAGTGTGCGCGGCTCTTCAAGGTGCATCCCAGTACCATTCTCCGTCTCCTGCGCCGCGCCGCCTGATCTGTGCCTGCTGAACTGGCCGCAGGAGGGACCGATCAGTACGGCCAGTTCAATGCACCGCCCAGTCCCGAGCAACTCCGGCGGTATTTCATTCTGGATGACCGCGATCACACGCGGATCGCTTCGAAAAAAGGCAAGCATAATCGCCTCGGATACGCCCTCCAGCTCACGACCTTGCGGTTTTTGGGCACATTCCTCCTCAATCCACTCGATGTGCCCCCCAATGTGTTGCGCTTTGTCGCCCGGCAACTTGGTGTGCAGGCCAAGCAGGTCAAACTTGATCGCTACCGTCAAGGTGAAACCAAATGGGACCACCAGCGGGACATCGGGCAAACGTATGGCTACCGCGTCTTCTCCGAGCCCGCCGTCTGGATCGGCTTGATCCGGTTCCTGATGGCCCGCACCCACTTACAAGCCGAATCTCCAAGCCTCTTGCTGGACCGGGCGACGGCCCGCCTCTACGAACACAACATCATTCTGCCAGGTGTGACCACCCTCTCCCGATTGATTGCCCGGGTGCAGGAGCGCAGTGAGACACAGTTATGTGACCGTCTGGTGGCGCTGCTCAGCCCTGAGCAGCGCGAGCGTCTGGTCACCCTGCTGAGTGTGCCTGAGCGGGCCAAAGTCTCTTCCTTCGAGCAACTCCGCCAAGCCCCGATTTCCATTTCGGCCCAGGGCCTGGTCGGGGCGCTGAAGCGGGTCGAACGGATTCGCCAGGTCGGTGTGCGGACCGTTAACCTACGTTCCTTCCCCACGCAGCGCCTGGACACGCTGTCAAGAATAGGACTGGGGTCGAAGACGCAGACGTTACGAAGGCTGACCTCGTCCCGTCAGTTGGCGGTGTTGCTCGTCACGGTCTCGCGCCTGGAGGCCAGTGCGCTGGATGACGCCCTGACCGTGCTCGACAGCCTGCTGACGGATGTCTTTAACCGGATAGAACGCCAGGACACCGAGCAGAAGCTGGCCTCCTTGCCTTCATTGGAAGAAGCGGCCCGTTCTCAGAACCAGCTGACTCGCTTGTTTCTAGAGCACTTGAAGACGGAGCAGCATGATTTTGATGCTTTTTCACAGCAGGTGTTGACCCTTGTTTCAAAAGATGTGCTGGAGCGGACCGTGCAGGCCATTGCTGAGCTGACCCAACCGACCGCTGATCGGCACATTGAGCAGTTGCTGGCCCGCTACAGCTACGTTCAGCAATTTGTTCCGACGCTGTTGCACACGGTGGGCTTTGAAGCCAACCGCTCCGGTCAGCCTCTGCTGGCCGCTATCAATGCCCTGCGAACCCTGGAGCGCCGGAAGAAAGACCTGTCATCGCTGCCTACCGACTGGATCACCGGCCGCTGGGGAAAGCATTTGAGATCTGCGGCAGGTGAGGTGCAGCGCAGTGCGTACACCCTCGGGGTACTGGAGCAGCTGCACCTGAGCTTGAAGCGCCGCGACCTCTATGTGCCAGCCAGCGACAAATTCAATGACCCCAGGTTGCGGCTCCTCTCGGGGCCGCGCTGGGCGGACCTCAAGGTGGAAGTCTGCCGCAGTCTTGATCTCGACCCTGATCCTGCAGTGGTCCTGGCCCGTCTGGAGCGGCAATTGGATGAGACCTACCACCTCCTGGCCGAACGCCTCCCCGAGAATGCCTCTGCGTCCATTGAGGAGGTGGACGGGAAATCGCGTCTGGTGCTGCAGCTTGATGAAGCGCAGGATGAACCGCCCAGTCTGCGGCAGCTTCACAAAGATGTGGCCGCACGTTTACCCAGGATCGACCTCCCTGACCTGCTCCTGGAAGTTCACCGCTGGACGGGCTTTGCCGATGAATTCCAGCACCTCAGTGAGCGCCGCAGCCGGGTGGAGCACCTGCCCATGAGCGTCTGTGCCGTGCTGCTCTCCGAGGCCTGCAACGTGAGTCTGGACGCCGTCGTGCAACCGGAGCGCGAGGCGCTCCGGTCCAGTCGTCTCTCCTGGGTCAGCCAGAACTATGTCCGGGCTGAAACCATCGCGGCGGCGAATGCTCGTCTGGTGAACTTTCAGTCCACCCTGCCGGACCTACCCGCCTGGGGCCAGGGGTATGTCGCTTCGGTGGATGGCCTGCGCTTTCGAGTGCCTGTGAAATCCATTTACAGTGGTCAGAACCCCAAATATTTTGGCGTAGGCAGTGGTGTCACGTACGTGAACTTTGTGGCCGACCAGTTCACCAGTTTTCACGGCATTGTGGTGCCAGGCACCTTGCGAGATTCGCTGTACGCCCTGGACGGCCTAATTGAACACAACACCACGCTGCGACCCAAGCAACTGATCTCGGATACAGGGGCCTCCTCGTATCTGATCTTTGGGCTATTCAGCCTGCTGGGCTATCAATTCAGCCCAGAATTGGCGAACTTGCCCGAACGCCGCTACTGGCGGCTGAACCCACAGGCCAAGTACGGCGCATTAGACGCCATTGCCACCAACCATATTCAGTCCAAACTGATTACCGCGCACTGGGATGACCTCCTGCGGATTGCTGGATCGTTGGTGACCCGTCAGGTCAGAGCATCTGACCTGATTAAAGTCCTGGGCGTGACGCCCAAAAGCTCGGTGGTGCGGGCCGTAGAACACTTTGGCCGCATTTCGTACACCCAGCATCTGCTGACCTACCACGATGATCCGGTCTATCGCCGGGTCATCGGCACGCAGCGCAATCGCCAGGAGGCCAGGCATAGTCTGGGCCGCGCCCTGTTTCAGGGAGAACGTGGGGAGTTACGGCAACACTACTTGGCCGGGATGGAAGATCAGTTGGGCGCGCTGGGCTTGGTCATGAACGCCATCATCGTCTGGAATTCTAGATACATCGGTCTGGTGCTGGAACAGCTGCGGTCAGAGGGAAAAATGGTCAATCCAGAAGAGGCCAAGCGCCTTTCTCCACTGAAATATGAGCACATCCACCTCAAGGGTCGGTATCACTTCAATCTAGAGGAAACGACCCGTTCCGGAAAATTCAGAAAATTGCGTGCCCCAGGCGACGCTGAAGGCTGATGCACGACCCCCAAAACCCGACTCTCCGCTCCATTACTACCGCAATGCCCATCCGCACGAGTTGGCCCTTCACATGGAGAGCAGCGTCGAGATCAATTCAGCCTCTCAATCCGTACGGCTGCGCAACTGTGTCAACGACCGCTGGCTTGACGTGCGGGATATCGGCGCTGTCTGGTACCGCCGCCCCTTGCCCTTTCAACTGCCTGAGCACCTCTCCCACGATGAGCGGATGTTCGCGCGCAAAGAATTGTCTGAGTACCTGAGGGGCCTGTGGCTGTCCATGAACTGCTTCTGGATCGACCAGCCCCATCTCCTTCGTCAGGCGGACTACAAGCTGGAACAGCTGACGCGGGCCAAGCAATTCGGATTTCACATTCCCAGAACCATGATCACCAACGAGCCCGCGAAAGTGCGTGAATTTTACCGCGCCTGTGGCGGCCAAATGATCTACAAGGTCCTCTCCACGCCGTCACTGATGACGGACGAACGCCTGATGACCCGAACGGACATCGACACGGAACAGGCACAAACAGAAGTTCCAGAAGACCTGATCGTGAAAACAACGCTCGTAGGCGAGCCCGAAATGGAAGCGCTGGAGACCATTCGTCTGACGCCGTCCCTCTTTCAGGAGTACGTGCCCAAGCAACACGAGTTGCGCGTGACCGTCATTGGCAATGAAGTCTTCGCCGCAGAAATTCATTCGCAGGAACGGCCGGAAACCTCCATTGACTGGCGGGACTACAGCGTCTCGATTCCTTACCGCAAAGCAGACCTGCCCCCAGCCGTGGCCGATGCCTGCCTGGCCTTTGTCAAAGGCTATGGCCTGCACTACAGCGCCATGGACCTGATCTACACCCCCGATGGGCAGTACGTGTTCCTGGAGAACAACCCCAGTGGACAGTTTCTTTTCGTGGAGCATCAGGTTCCGGAATTACGCATGAAAGAAGCCATGTCCAATTGCCTGATTCGCGGTGGCGTGGCGTGATTGCCCAGCCGTCCTGCGCCAGGCGCACGCTCAAAGGCCTGACATGCATGGCCTGACCGCCCATATTGAGGCCCTGCAAAGCCTGCTGGACATGCCCGTCATGGTCTACGCGACCACGCCAGGGCGCTTTAAACCCGTTGAGGATTCAGACGTTGAGATCCTCCACCGCTGTGTCGTGATGACCCTGGCTGGTCAGCGCCGCCTGACGCTGGTGCTCCACACGACCGGTGGCTACGTGAACGCCGCGCGCCGGCTGGCCGTTCTGCTCCGGGAGTACGTCGATACCCTCCACATCCTGGTTCCGCACAAGGCCATCTCGGCAGGTACGCTGATCTGCCTGGCTGCAGATGAGCTCGTCCTGACTGGCCTCTCCGAGCTCAGTCCCCTGGATCCGAACGTCAGCTCAACTCAACCCCAACCGGGCATGCCTTCGAGCGTCTCCTCTGCCGACAGTCACGCTTACCTTGACATGGCAGAAGTGTGGTTCGGTCTGGACCGTGCGCAGCATGGGCTTGAGCTGTTCAAATTGCTAAACCAGAAATTTTTTCCGACCTCGCTGAGTTCGTTCTACCGGTCCGAAGAGCAGATGCTCAAGTACTGCCAGGGGTTCCTCTCGCACAGCATGCCGGGCGCCGCAGTCGCACAGCGGCAGGCGGTCGCTGAACACCTGGTTCGCGGATACGGCTCGCACGACTGCGTCATCACGCGTGCGGAGGTCATGGCGTTGGGCCTGAACGTCCGCGCGGCAGGCGTGGAGGAAGAACGCGTTGCTCTCGAACTCATCCAGGCGTGCCGGACCATCACGACAGCCGACGAAACCCTAAGCGCACACAACGCGGTCATGGCCAGTGAGGTGTTCCTGGCCACCCATGACCCCCTGCCGGTCGGCGCGCCTCTGGGCGAGGGTGACGATGTCCCGGTTGTACCTGGCTTCACCGTGGAGGCGCAGCGGACGCCTTGGCGCATCCGATGAGCACAACACGGACAAGGGGTGCGGGCGGGGCACCTTCACCGAGGAACTTCAGTCATGGATGAACCGCCGACTGGTCGGCCCGTGCAGGTGTTCAAAGAGGTGGCTCACGTGCTTCCCCGTGTCGTCCGCCTCCTCATCCGCGCCCACCGCAAAGGGCTCCTGGCCGCGCTGGCCGGCACGGCCGCGCTTGGACTGCTTCCAGCAGGGATTGCCAGCATTGCCAAAGTCATGGTTGACACCCTGGCTGCGGGTGCCGGGCCCACCCTCAACCTCTGGCTGCTCATCGCTGCAGAACTCCTGCTGGTGACCCTGTCTGTGGGCCTCGGGCATGTGCTTGATCTGACCAGGACCTACCTGGGAGAACATGTCCAGCACGTGCTCCGCATGGACGTCAATGAGCACGCCGCTCACCTGGACCTGGCCTTCTTCGAGCAGCCCGAGAACCACGACACCCTGGAAAAGGCCCGCCGGGAGCTTGGGTACCGGCCTGTGCTGCTCACCATGGCTGTCCTGGGCGGCGTTCAGAACCTGGTCACGATCTCCGGCTTTGTCGCGATTGTTCTTGCGTTCCAGCCTTTCCTGCTGCTGGCCCTGGTCATCGCAGCGATTCCGGTGCTGCTCGTGGCGCAGCAGTCCAGCCTCCTCACATTCCGGACCTACGATTTCCTGACCCCTGAGGGGCGGCGAGCCGCGTACGTGGACGAACTGCTCACGCAAGAAGGCGCGGCCAAAGAACTGCGCCTCTTCGGCCTGTCAAGGCGGCTTCTCGCTCAGAGCCGAGCGTATACCCAACACGCGCTGGACGTCCGGCTGCAGGCCGCCCGCCGCAACCTCACCCGGTTCGCCTGGGCAGATCTGTTCTCGGTCGGGCTGCAGTACGTGGCGCTGGCGTTCGTGGTCTACCGCGCGGCGACCGGAAGCATCAGCCTGGGGGATTTCACGCTCCTGATTGCGGCGCTCGCCGCTGTCCGGCAGAACCTGACGCAGGTGGTCTCCAATTTTGGTGACGTTCTCGAACACGCGCTGCTCCTGACTGACCTGGACCGCTTCCTGGGCGTGCGCCCCGTCATTGTCGCTCCAGCAGAGCCGCTGCCCGCCCCTGTAACCGTGCATCGTTCCCTCAGATTCGAACGCGCGAGCTTTACGTACCCCGGCGCCACGCGCGCGGTGTTCACGGATTTCAACCTGGAGTTGCGAGCCGGTGAAGCCACAGCGCTCGTCGGTGTCAACGGGGCAGGGAAAACCACGCTGGTCAAGCTGCTGACGCGCCTGTACGACCCCGGCAGTGGCCGCATTACCCTGGATGGCACGGATATCCGCTCGTATGATCCTGAACACTACCGGGAGTTGTTCGGTGTCATCTTGCAGGATTTCACGCGGTATCAATTCTCCGCTGAAGAGAATGTGGTGCTCGCCCGGCCGAATGACCCTGCCGACCCGCTGAAACTGGGTGAGGCTGCGCAGAGGGCCGGCCTGACGCCCCTGGTGAACGCCTTACCTGAAGGATGGGGCACGTTTTTAGGCCGGCAATTTCAGCATCGGGGTCAGGAACTCTCCGGCGGTCAATGGCAGAAAGTGGCCCTGGCCCGGGCGCTGTACCGGGACGCGCCCATTCTCATTCTGGACGAGCCAACGGCCGCGCTGGACGCCGAAGCAGAAGCAGAACTGTTCAAGCGGTACCGCGAGTTGACGCAGGACAGACTCAGCCTGCTGATCACGCACCGCTTCAATACCGTCAGGTTCGCGGACCGCATCGTCGTGATCGAGGAGGGCCAGATTCTCGAAGACGGCACCCACGCCGCCTTGATGGCGCTGAGGGGACGGTACCACGACATGTTTACCGCTCAAGCTCAGGCCTACGACGTGACGTCCTCCGCAGCGGAGATGTCCTCTCAGCTGGAAACAGCACATCCTTCAGGAGGAGGCGCGTCCTGACGCCACTCCTCCGGCGCACGGCTCGATGATTCTGGACGCTCGACCTCAGCGGAACTGGGTGTGATGCCTTCATCTGGCATTCTTCGGGTCTGGTGATGAAGTGCCGAGGCGGCGGCGTGCGCAGCGCGGAATCCCCGTGTTCGGCCCCGTCTTTTGAGGTCAAGCTGAGCGCGTTCCTGCTCGCGGGGCGGGCGATGTCGAAACTCGCCTCCTGGAGCTTGGCTATGAACCTGACGTATTCATTGAGCCATGGCATTGCGACCTCCCCTTCTATTGTCTGTGCAATTAAACTCATGACGAGGGCGTAGCGTCGGAGTTTGTATTGGCGTACAGACCTCACCAACCCGCAATGGGACGCCCTCCAACCTCATCTCCCACCCGATCCCAGGCGCGGCCACCCCTACGCTGACCACCGACGGGTGATCAACGGCATCCTCTGGCGCATCAAGGTCGGGGCGCCTTGGCGAGATATACCTGATCGGTACGGCCCGTGGCGCACCTGCCACTGACGTGACCCCAATTGGTCGGCCCACTCCGAATGAGACAACATCGTCTCTGACCTGCTCCCCGCAATCGGTTCCAAAATGAATCGGAAAATCTGGCACACTCAGGGAACACACGTTCCCAGGAGGGTCAGCATGGGAGGAGCACGGCATACCGAAGAGCAGATCGCCTTCGCCCTGCGGCAAGTCGACTCCGGCACGTCCGTCGGCGAGGTCTGCCGGAAGATGGGCGTCGTCGAGTCTACGTACGACATCTGGCGCAAAAAGTACGGCGGGGTGGGGGTTGCGGAACTCCGTCGGCTTCGCCAACTGGAAGAGGAAAACCGCAAACTGAAGCAGCTGGTGGCGGATCTGAGCCTGGACAAGGCGATGCTGCAGGAGGTCATCTAAAAAAGCTGTGAACCCCCGCCAACGGCGGGGGTGGGTGGAGCACGTCCAGCACGTGTTCCGCGTCAGTCAACGTCGGGCTTGTCGGGGTCTGTATGTCGCGCGCTCGACATGTCGCTACGTCTTCAAGAAGCGGGCAGACGAGCCCGCCATCGTCCAGCGCATGACCGAGATCGCGGGGGTACGGGTGCGCTATGGATACCGGCGCATTCACGTGCTGATGGCCCGGGAGGGCTGGCGCATCAACCACAAGCGGCTGTATCGGTTGTACACCCAGACCGGGCTCAATCTGCG